>CANODN010000141.1 GCA_947564765.1 uncultured Roseburia sp.
TTTCGACCTATTAGTACCGGTCAGCTACACACATTACTGCGCTTCCACCTCCGGCACCGTCAGATATCCAGAGGAATACTGCTCAGTCAATGACCGGAAAGCCGGAATCGGGTCCTTGGAAAAATTCAGGAAATTGACATCCGTAGGATCAATAAAGGATTCCAGAAGGACAACAATGATATTCGGATGCTCTTTATTTACGGTTGCAGCCTTTTTCGATTGATCCTTTGCCAGATCAACCGTTTCTTTAGAGTAATTGTCCGGCTTGCTCATGCCCCGGTCTACCACACTGGTGGAAAAACCGTAAATAAAACCGTAATTTTCGTATCCCTGTGCAATGTTGGCAAAATAAGATGCCAGAATATTGGAATTCTGTGCCGCCTGTGTGGTGATCGGAAGCATCAGAAAACACAGCCCCACCATGCAGGGGGTTAAAAATTTCCGGCGGTCACCCTGAAATTTGGGACCTTTGAAAAACATATAAATGCAGAACGCAAGAAATAATCCCACAATACATACAACCAGTGTCGCTTCGCCGGCCGTAAAATAATTCGTATTCTGCATGGATAAGAGATCGGAAATACATTTCAGGTCCGTGTAGCCGAAGGGTGTCACTCGGTTTGATAAAATGCATCCGTTGATCGTTCCCAAAAACAGCCAGAAGCCGCTGATAAAAATACGCCCGAAGGCTCTTTGCCGTATCAGATAAACCAATGCCAGAGAGGCAAACACGATAAAGGAATTATAAGCAAAAGCCAGTGTATGCCCGGAAAGGAATTCAAAAGCCTTTCCTATAGAATGTCTGGAGATTACTTCAATGGCAAAGCACAAAAGCATAGAAAGTAGTGCATGTGCCAGAAGTGAATAGCGGTTAAACAGGGTTATGATCTGCTCCTTTTTTTCAGGAGATATATTCGGTTTTGGAATATGATGTATCAATTTCATATCGATTCCTCCTCAATGTTCCGGACCTTTTGTCCGGCATGTACTAAAGAATATAACGAAAAAAACGAAAAATCAATGGAAAACTTCTATAAAAATTTCTTAAGAAAAATTCAAAAAACACTCAATATATATAAATTATGTTTGTTTTGTGAAGTTTAGAATTATAATGGAAGGAAAGCGTTGGAAATAAGAAAATACAACCTTTAAGAAATTATTAAGAAATCTTATTAATTTCAAAAAGTGGTTGACAATACAGGAGGTAAACACTATTGTATTATCAGAATAATACAGTTGCAGGAAATACCCTCCGGGTATCCCTCTATGCGCTGAAAAGATGCGCAATAAAAAAGAAAGGAAGAAAAGCTTGGATACATTAATCGAAGTGAAAAATCTTATGAAAATTTATAACCCCGGAGAAAATGAGGTCCGTGCATTAAATGACGTGTCACTTCAGATCTCTCGGGGAGAATTCGTTGCGGTGATCGGCCAGTCCGGTTCCGGGAAGTCTACCTTTATGAACATGCTGGGGTGCCTGGATGTTCCCACCTCCGGCAGCTATTACTTAAACGGAAAAGATGTAGCAGGACTTTCTGATGACGAGCTTTCCGAAATCAGAAACAGGGAGATCGGGTTTATTTTTCAGGGATTTAATCTGATTCCGAATCTGACAGCCCTTGAAAATGTAGAGCTGCCTTTGATCTATCGGAATGTTCCTGCCGCCAAACGGAATGAAATGGCTGTTGCTTCTTTAAAAAAAGTGGGACTTGAAAACCGTATGGATCACAAACCTTCCGAAATGTCCGGAGGACAGCAGCAGAGGGTTGCCATTGCAAGAGCGCTTGCGGCTGCGCCGCCGGTGATTTTGGCAGATGAACCTACCGGTAATTTGGACTCTGCCTCCAGCAAAGAGATCATGCAGATTTTGAAAAACCTGCATGAGGAGGGCAGAACAGTAATACTGATTACCCATGACAATAAAATTGCCGCAAGTGCAAAGCGGGTGATTCGGATTATGGATGGGAAAATCGTGTCCGATACCAGTTTAAATGAAGAAGAAAAAGACATTGACCGGATAGCGGATCAAATAGAAAAGGAAGGAAATGAGGAGTAGATTATGTTCAGAAAAAATCAAAGCAGTACAGGACTCACAGAGCAAAAACCAAAAAGAAAGATAAAAAAGTGGAAAATTGCAGCAATAGTGATTGCAGCTGTGGTAGTGCTTAGAATCATAGCGGGGATTTTTCTGGGAGGAGGCGAGGAATATATCCCCATGGTAGATACGGCAGAAGTAACCGAAGGGAATATTACATCCTCTCTGGATACCAGCGGAACAATTGCCAGTGAGCTGACCAGAGTATATGCCTCTCCCGTCAATGCACAGATCGGTGAAATTCCGGTTGTTTTAGGCCAGAGTGTACGAAAGGGAGAATATCTTCTTACTTATGATACGGCGTCTTTGCAGAAAAGCTATGATATTGCAGAGCTGCAGGCAAAGGCAGAAAATGCGGCCAGCAGCGATACGTTAGAGAAGAGCAGTGAAAGCGCCGGAGAGCTTGCACAAAGTGCCGGAGAGATCAGTACCCTCCAGGGACAGATCGACGCTTTGAATGGAGAGATTGCAGCCCTGCAGGCGCAGGCAACCGGCAATGAGCTGGCAGGCAATAAAAATGCGGCGGTCAACGAAGAGATTACCGGACTGTCTGCTGAATTAGAAGGAATCGTATCTCAAATAGCGGCCCTTGAAGGAAAGCAGGAGCAGGGGAGTCTTTCGGAAAGCGAAAAGACGACCTTAAGTAAATTAAAAAAGGAGCAGAAATCCAAAGAAAAATCAATCGAGAAGAAAAAGAAATCACTGAAAAAATCCGTGGATCTTGCCAACAGCCAGACGACAATTCAGGCGCAGCTGACACAGAAGAACAGTGAGCTGGCAGAGCTGCAGGGCAGGCTGGCAGAGGCAGAGGCCAAAAATTCTGCGGCAGAGGCAGGCATTTTATCCGAAGCGGCAAAGGCAAATATCAGCTATACAAGGCAGGCCAGCAAACTTACTTTAGAGCAGAGTGCAGAGGATCTTTCCAAAGCAAAAGCCGGCGTTACGGCAGACTTTGATGGGATTGTCACCGAGGTTTCGGTGGCTTCCGGAACAGCGGCAGCAGAAGGGACGCCTCTGATTACACTGGCCAGTGCAGACGATATGTGTGTAGAGGTTCTGGTGTCAAAATATAATCTGGAAAATCTGAAAACAGATCAGGAGGCAGTGATTAGCTTTCAGGATAAAGAATATAAAGGAAAAATCAGTTATATCAGTAAAATTGCCCAGGCAACAGAATCCGGATCGTCTATGGTTATGGTGAAGATACATATTGATACGCCGGACGATGCGCTGATTCTGGGACTGGATGCAAAAGTGATGATTAATCTCGGAACGGCAGAGAATGTCCTGATTGTACCTATATCCGCAGTCAATTCGGATACAAACGGAGATTTCGTCTATGTGGTAGAAGAAGGTGTTGTTGTCAAAAAATATGTTACAACTGGAATGGCATCCACAGAAGAAATGGAAATTAAAAGCGGCATTCAGCAGGGCGAAAAGGTGATTACGACAGTAGATTCCAGTATTATGGAAGGAATGGCTGTAACCGAAAATATACAGCAAGATGCAGAAGCAGTTCTGACAACGGAAACAGCAGAATAGGAGGCAGCTATGTCGCAGTTTATAGAATATCTGAAAATGGCTGTATCGAACATTAAAGCCAATAAGATGCGGTCTTTTCTGACGATGCTGGGGATTATTATCGGTATTTCCTCCGTGATATTGATTATGTCTCTGGGAAACGGAGCCAGGAATGTCATTACAGAAGAAATGTCTGGTATTGCAGCAGGACAGATTGCCCTGTATACATTTGATGAGACGGGAACCTACTATATTACAAAGGATGATATTGAGGCAATTGAAAAAGAGATTGACGGAATCCAGGCAGTGAATACCTATATGTACAGTGATGGAACGACAGCCACCAAAAAAGGAGAGTTTAAAGTATCTGCCAGCGGACAGATGGCCTCCTACCCTTATTTTTCCACTACAGAGATATTAAAGGGCAGGTATTTTAGCGAGGCAGAATATCTTTCCGGGCAGCCGGCATGTGTAATCGGAGCAGCGGATGCAGTGAGGCTGTTTGGTTCTGTGGACGTTCTTGGTATGAATCTGGATGTAACCCTCTGGGGAAGGGAAGTGTCCTTCCGGATTGTCGGCGTGGAGCAGGAGGAACAGGAATCCATGTTTACGTTTACCTATGAGAACTCGCCGGTGAATATTTATTTTCCTCTGACTGTTCTGGAGCAGGTTTATGGTATGGAATTGAACACATTCTATCAGATTTATCTTATGGCGGAGGAAAATGCAGATACGGCACAGATTACAACACAGGTGGTGGATTTGTTAGAGCGCAGGCATCAGTGCTACGGAGAAGACATTTATCAGTATGAAAGCTTTAATGATTATATGACCACCGTTAATACCGTCATCAACGTCGTGACGATGCTGATCTCACTTGTAGCGGCTATTTCACTGCTGGTAGGCGGTATCGGCGTTATGAATATCATGCTGGTATCTGTGACAGAGCGGACCAGGGAGATCGGTATCCGCAAAGCGTTGGGAGCCAAAACCCGTTCTATTATGCTGCAGTTTTTATCCGAATCTGCCATTATTACCATGATCGGAGGACTGATCGGCATTATAAGCGGAATTTCCGGGGCATTTCTGGTGGCAAAAATCGTATCTGTTGTGAATCCGATGTTTGCGTTTACGCCGTCCGTCAGTATCTCCACGGTTTTGTTTACCACCCTGTTTTCGTCGGTCATCGGACTTTTTTTCGGCATTTATCCGGCGAAAAAGGCAGCAAAGCTAAGTCCCATAGAAGCACTGCGGAGAAATTAAAAAGCGTTATCTGATTTCCATGAAATTTTCAACTTACACTTGCAATTTGTACGAAAACTGATTAATATAAGAAAAAGGTATCGGAGGATACCTTTTTTTTGAAAGGTGGAACAACTGACAGAAAACGGCATATAGTATTATTGATATTGTGAATGGAGCCATGACAGTGAATTATTTTGAAGAGCCTTATTCAGGGATACAAAAGGAGTATGGCCAGAGGCTGCCGTTTTATCTGACATACCCGATGACAAATGTGTATCAGACAGAAAAAGAATACGAGCGCGACATGGAACGAATGAAAGAATTGTATCCAAAGCGTATGAAGAAGCTGCTTGCATATGTCGAAGAAGAATGTGACAAAATGGAGTACGAAGGAAGTATTATGTATGACGAATATCCGGATAAAGTGCTTTTGTACCGGATGGCTGCAGGCATTTATGATAAAACAGTTCCGGTTCAGGGAACAGAGCGAAGGGATAAGGGAAGGGACAGAGACCTTATGGATGTGATACAGGTGCTTTTGTATGATGAAATACACAGGCGCCGGGGCAGACGGAGAAGATGCTGTCGGAGATGGTGGTAAGAAAATGGTGTGGCCATGGTTTTTGAACTTTCAAAAACCATGGCATACGGCAGAAAATGAAAGGTGAAAGAGACGCAATGAAAAAAGGAATGTTAAAGATAGTAATATTAATAGCGGTTTTTTGCACCGGAGTTTTGGTTTTCGGGAGACTTACCAATCATTCCAATAAGGATCTGACGACAGAAATGGCAGATGCTACGTTGCCTGTTATTTCTTTATATATGCGGGATGGCGGAACAAAAGAGTTGACAGAGATCAATGAACTGCATGGTTATACATCTCCTATGAATGCCATATATATGAGAGATACGATTACACCTGTAAACGAAGACAGGATACTGCCAATACGAATTCGGATGTATGACACAC
>CANODN010000142.1 GCA_947564765.1 uncultured Roseburia sp.
ACGGGCATTATGACGGCCAAAGGCAATTTTAAAACACTCCGTATGCTCGATACCGTCTTCGATTTTGAATAAACAGGAATTTTTATGTACAGGGCAGATAGATAGAAAAGGTGCATCCGTCCTGTGGCCTGGAGTCTATGGCGAGGCGTCCTCCATGAGATTCAATAATCTGCCTGCTGATTAAAAGCCCAAGTCCGGTGCCTCCAGGTTTTGTGGTTTCAAGAGGCATGAAGAGTTTTGGCAGATATTCTTCCGGGATGCCTCCGCCGTAATCAACCAGAGAAAAGCGCAGAAAAGATGTTTCACAGCATCCGGTAAAGAGGATAACGCCGGAGCCGTTCATCGCTTCATAGGAGTTTTTTACAAGATTAAAGACGGCGCGTTTCAGCCGGTCGGGATCGATGAAAATTTCCGGCATAGAGGGTTCAAGCTCTATCCTGCAGGAAAAAGCGGAGGAACCAAAAGGAGCCATGCAGGAATGGATCAGTTCCGGAAAAAAGCGTTCCGGAGAAAGTTTTTTGAGATTCAGATCGTTACAGAGACGTGCGGAGGAAAGCTCAATCAGCATATTTTTCAGAGAGCGCACTTCCCGCATGGAATCATTCCAATAGGGAAAAATTTTGATTTCAGGATGTTCTTTTTCCACTAACTGCAGAGAACTGCTGATAAATGTAATGTTGTTTTTGATTTCGTGAAAAATTTTTTGATAATCTTCGATTGTCATATGATTTCCTCCAGTGATTTGCGCGTAGATTTTCTAATAAAATTCGCAATAAGTGTACCACGATAAAAATTGCATTTCAATATAAACAATTATACAAAATTCGACAGAAAAAGGAGAATGTGATATGAGTGAGAGCAGTTGTATTTTTTGTAAGCTGGCAAATGGCGAAATTCCGTCAAATAAAATCTATGAAGACGAAACGTTTTGTGTGATTTTAGATGCGGCTCCGGCGTCGAAAGGCCATGCGCTGATTCTTCCGAAAACGCATTATGCGGATTTATATGAGATTGATTCGGAGGTGGCCGGCAAGGCAATGAAGCTTGCCAAAAAGCTCGCTGTGCACATGACAGAGGCATTGGAATGTGACGGGTTTAATCTTGTACAGAATAACAAAGAAGTGGCCGGACAGACGGTATTTCATTTCCATCTGCATCTCATCCCGCGTTATAAAGGCATGAAGAATGACGATATATTAACCTGGAGACATGAGAATTTTTCAGAAGGTGAAATGAAGGAGATTTGCAGAAAAATAACAGAGGGGCTGCATTAATGCAGCTCCTCTTCAATTAGCCGGAGGATTGTCTGAATTGCATCCATCCGGCTGTTTTGTTTCATTGCATGAATATAGGAATTTTTTTGTCTGGAAACCGTATCCAGAGCATTTAACAGAGTATCCGGCTTCAGATTTTCTTCTTCGATTACATAAGAAAATCCCTGTTTTTCAAAAGATTTTGCATTTAATATCTGATCTCCCCGGCTGGCGGCGGCAGAGAGGGGAATCAGGATATTGGGTTTGCACAAAGCGAGAAGTTCGCAAATGGCGTTGGCTCCGGCCCGTGAGATTACAATATCCGCCAGGGCAAACATATCTTTGAGCTGCTGGCTGATGTATTCAAATTGTGCATATCCTTTCTGCGCCATGAACCGGCTGTCAAGATTGCTTTTGCCGCACAGATGAATAATCTGAAAATCTTTTAACAAAACGGAAAGCTGTGCACGGATGGCGTCGTTTATGACTTTGGCTCCAGAACTTCCTCCGATTACCAGCAAGACAGGTTTTTCCAGATCAAAATGACAGTAGGAACGGGCATTTTCAGGGTTTCCGGTGAGAAGCTCCTGGCGGATTGGGGTGCCTGTCAGAACGGCTTTTTCTTTTGGAAGGTATTTCATTGTTTCCGGAAAATTGCAGCAGACTTTTTTTGCGGCGGGAATTGCAATTTTGTTTGCGAGCCCCGGTGTGATGTCAGATTCATGGATAATTACGGGGATCCGGCGGATTTTTGCCGCTAAAACGACCGGAACAGAAACGAATCCTCCTTTGGAGAACACAATATCCGGCTTTAATTTACCCAAGAGCCGAATGGATTGTCCGAGACCTTTGATTACTTTGAAGGGATCGGAGATATTTTTAAGATCCAGATAGCGGCGCAGTTTTCCGGAAGAAATGCCGTAATACGGGATGTTTTTAGCTTCAATCAGTTCTTTTTCAATCCCTTCATAAGAGCCGATGTATCTGATATCGTAAGAATTTTGTAAAAGACCGGGGAGTAAAGCGATATTTGGCGTGACATGTCCGGCAGTGCCTCCGCCGGTTAAAACGATTTTTTTCATAATTGAGTACCGTTTCCTTTCCTGCTGATACTTTTACTATATTATATTCTGGTGTTAAAATGCAAGAAAAAAGACTTGTAAAAACGAAAAGATACATTAGAATTATAATTAAAAGCAAGGCAAACCTTAGAAGGAGAGTCGCAGTTAGATGCGGGGAAGATATTTTCGGTATATATTTGAAAATCTGGATGGAGGTCTGTTTCATACTGGCAGTATTTATGATAAAGAAAAGCAGAAAATTATAAATTATATATATATGGTTGGAAGCGGATGCCGCAGCGCACTGCAAACGAAGGAGCCAGAAATCTGCATAAACAAAGAGAAAATGCCGGAAGTGACGGATATTTTGATCGTAGGCTCATACAGCGCAAGATATTTAAATATTTTAATTCACATTGTAAAAAATTATAAAATAGGAACAATTATACTGCCCTATCTGGCGCCGATTCAGAGGCTGGTTCTGGTAGAAGAAATGGAAGACTGCGGTATAGCGGGAAAAGACGTGGCAAAATTTCTGCAGGATCCTTTTTTGTTTTTGAAAGAATCCGGTATAGAAAACATCTATTTTTTGTTTGGGAATAGTGCGCCAATCGAAAAAGATCCGGAGGAGCTTGACAGAGGGGTTCATTTTGAGCGGGCGGATTCTGAATCCATGCAGTTGATTTATGAAATGGAAGGCAATGTAATTCCGGTCGTACACGCCGGATATATGATAGAAAACGAGTGGATTTTCTATTTCGGGGTTTATGGACTGGATATACAGATTCTTTCAAATTTTACCAGAGAGTATTTCAGCCATATTGAAAATATTCATAAGATATCTGAAAATGCCAGTGAAGACTATACAAGTCAGATGAAGCGCCTGATTCAGGAATTCCGGCGGAAGTTCAGTAATTCTCCAGTAACTACGGTTACCATGTATGAAGGGCCGCTGCATACGTCGCCAGGCGAGAATGACAGCTATATGGTAGAAAAAGAGTTCAACAGGAAAGAGAGGTGCGAGCTTTGGGCAAGATGTCAAAAGGACAGCAGATGCACCTGCTCGATCAGTTGCATTTATGGGAAAGATCATGACAATATACAGCATCACAAAAGAGGAGCGGTAAAACCCAAGTTTGGTATGCTGATGTTTGGAAATGCGAATTTAAACCGGTATTTTTATGAAATAATGAAACGGTATCTGAAAGTAATCCATCAGATTCGCGGGATTGGCGTTCCAAACTGCGGATGCGGAGCAGACTGGAACCATCAGATTCTGGAAGTTTTTAACAGGAAGGACAGAATGTACTGGATTTGCTGCAAACATGACATTACATCGGCCGGGGTTGTAAGCGATATTGTGCTGTCAGCCTCCAATAACCGGTTTTTGCCGGTGGCCGGAGAGTGGGGGTGCTGTCTGTCGGGTTACATTATTCCAAAAGATGAGATGGACTGACAGGGACAATATGTCAAAACTTGCGGCGAAAAGATACGGAGAGACTCTTTTCCTGCGCTCTGTTTTTTCTTATAATAAAAACGGAGGCATATTTGTGCCGTCCGTTTTAGAAAAAAGAAAAAGGAGGTATCGTTATGCTGGAGCAAATGATATTGTACATAAGAGAAAACACCCTGCTTGTGTCTTTGGCGGCAGGCGCAGTCACATTATTTTTACTGCTTCTGGTTTTTATACAGGTGACCAGGACAAGATGTGAAGTGCATAAAATCTGCAAGAAAGTACAAAAATACCTGGATGTGATTTTTGCGGAGGATGGCTCGGAAGATAAGGCGGAAGAACCTGCAAATGAGGAAGTTTCGACGCCGGTGTACCAGACGCCGGAAGAGTGTCAGAAACAGCAGGAGGCAAAAAAGAAAGCGGAAGAGGACGCAAAGCTTTTGATTGATGTGATATCGGAAGTTTTTTAGAGGCAGATATTGAACTATTGAAAAGTGTTTGCTAAAATGATAGCGGATAAAAACAAAAGGACAGATTTCATGGACAAAGGAGTGTGCGTTATGAGCAAAGTTACATTGGATTATTCAAAAGCTGCAGGATTCATCAGCGAAGAGGAAATCGGGTATATGAGCAGGCTTGCGGAGGAAGCGAAAGAGCAGCTTGTATCAAAAAGCGGAGCGGGCAATGATTTTGTAGGGTGGATTGATCTGCCGGAAGAATACGATAAAGAAGAATTTGCGCGCATTAAAAAAGCGGCGCAGAAAATTCAGTCTGATTCGGATGTACTGATTGTAATTGGAATTGGCGGATCTTATCTTGGAGCAAGAGCGGCAATTGAATTTCTGAGACATGGATTTTATAACAACATTTCCAGAGAGGACAGAAAGACGCCTGAAATTTATTATGCCGGAAATAATATCAGCGGTGCATATATAAAAGGACTGCTGGATGTGGTCGGAGACAGGGATTTTTCCATAAATGTAATTTCAAAATCCGGAACGACAACAGAGCCGGCGATTGCATTCCGTATTTTCAAAAAGAAAATAGAGGAGAAGTATGGAAGAGAAGAGGCGGCAAAGAGGATTTATGCGACTACGGATAAAGAAAGAGGCGCTCTGAAAAAGCTGGCGGCGGAAGAAGGATATGAGACATTCGTCGTACCGGATGATATAGGAGGCCGTTTTTCCGTTCTTACCGCGGTAGGCCTGCTTCCGATTGCAGTAAGCGGAGCGGATTTGGATCAGTTGATGGCTGGGGCGGCAGAAGGCAGAAGATTAGCGCTGGATCAGAAATTTGAGGAAAACGACGCATTAAAGTATGCGGCAATCCGCAATATTCTTTTAAGAAAAGGAAAAACAATTGAAGTTCTGGCAAATTATGAGCCAAGCCTGCATTATGTTGCGGAGTGGTGGAAGCAGTTGTACGGAGAAAGCGAAGGGAAGGATCAGAAAGGAATATTCCCGGCTTCAGTGGATCTTACGACAGATTTGCACTCCATGGGGCAGTTTATTCAGGACGGAGCGAGAATTCTGTTTGAAACGGTTATGAATGTTGAAAGCGCCGGAGGAAATGTTGTAATTGAGGAAGAAGCGGCGGATTTGGACGGATTAAATTATCTTGCAGGAAAAGACATGGATTTTGTAAATAAGAATGCCATGAACGGGACGATTCTTGCACATACAGACGGAAATGTTCCGAATTTACTGATTAACATTCCAAAGAGAGATGAATTTTATCTGGGAGAATTGTTCTATTTCTTTGAATTTGCGGTAGGCGTCAGCGGATATTTGCTGGGTGTGAATCCATTTAACCAGCCAGGCGTGGAAAGCTATAAAAAGAATATGTTTGCCCTGCTTGGAAAGCCTGGATATGAGGCGCAGAGAGAAGAGCTGCTGCAGAGATTATAAAATTTTTACATTTATTAAAAAAAGTTGTTGACAAAGAAGATATAGCATGATATTATGATTTAGCTGTCACGAAACAGTGTGGCAGCTAAACAACTCTGAACATTGACAACCAAACAGTGGAACAACCTTGAAAGAATTCAAAGAGAGAACA
>CANODN010000143.1 GCA_947564765.1 uncultured Roseburia sp.
TTATATTCACAGGAATCACTGTCTAATGCAGCAATCAGTTCTCCCATCTGCTGCGCCCGAAGACCCATGTCTTCCCAGCTTAAATGTGTGTTATAAAAAGCGATTTCTTTTCCATCCTTTTCAATTAACACTCTCTGGAAACAGCGTGGCTCGATCGGTCCTTTTTCGCTGACTGCATCTAAGGCGTCTACCGTTGCCTGGTCATCCGGATTGTTATTAAAATATGCATCCTTTAACTCCTGTGCAAGCTCTTCGCCCTTAAAATCAGTGCCGACTAATTCTGTGAAAGCCGAATCCTTAATTTCAAATTTGGAAATAGTGGCAATACCGTATTCGCCACCCTGGAAACCGATCGCATTTGTGTAAAAATAATCCGTATAAGGATCGGATGCGAATTTCTCCGCCATATTGTAGTTGTTGCGGATTGTGTTGTTATCAACTTCCTGAATACCGAGGATCTCAACATTGTTGTCTGCCATGAGCTTACTCTGGGCTTCTACGTCAGGCTGGGATTTGGCGTCAATATTGAAGGTGCCTACAGTTAATGTTACTCCATCTGCTGTCGTTTCTGTTGCTTCATCTTCAGATGCCTCAGATACTTCTGTTGTCTTTGGAGTGTTTGTTTCCTCCTGTGATTGCTGTGCTGACTGGGAACATCCGCCTAATAATACGGCAGAGATCATAAAAACAGATAAGAATTTCATTTTTTTCATTTTGTTTTCTCTCCTTTTCTTTTATTTTTTGAAAAATGAATCCATCGTATGATCGTAAAACTCCCACCCTGTAAAACTTAAATCCCGTTATGATACACTCCCTCCCAGATAATTGCAGTCTGATCGAAAGCGTTCATGAAATCCGTCTTACGGTCATACTTGTTTTTACGCACAAAAACATAACATGGATACTATAAAAAGTCAATCAAGGTTTCTTTTTACAGTATCCATTCCTTTTTTGCAATGAGGATATTTCCATTCTAAAGCATGTCCTGAAATTGCTTTTCGACAAATCGTAAAAACAGTCTTATCCGCGCTTTACACCTTTCGTATCTCTGCTTCCGATCCGAAGCCGGTTCAGCTCCAGTTCTTTATCCTTCAACATGATTTTTATATTTTCTCCCGGCATCATCAGATACGTTTCTGAAATTTCATCATCTCCGGAAAGCTTCATTCCCCGGACACCAATGGCCCCCTTTTTCTTCTCCGGTATACAGGAAGCCTCCAGCCGGAGAAACATGCTTTTCTTTGACTGCAGCACAAGATGCAGTCCTTCTTCGTAAACGCCGATTTGAATCACTTCATCGCCGTCTCCAAGCTTCGTCGCCGCCGTTGTCCGTTTGGCAACGTCAAACTCCGCTCCGGATACGATTTTCAGCATTCCGGACTTTGTAACAAATAACAGTTTCTGCTCCTTCATCTGCATCAGAGAAGCTACAAAAATCAGATTCTCTTCACTGCTGTTATAATTGCTGACATTATCAATCGGCTGTCCCTTATCCCGAAATTTACCGTAAGGAAGGTCTGCCACCTTTAACAGATGCATCTGTCCAAGATTTGTAAAAATTCCGATTTTATCCGTATTTTTACAGACAATCACACAGCGGTTCTCGCTGTCCGCCGCTTCTTTATTCCGTTCATAAGCAGTTACATCAATCGTTCTGGCATAACCGAACCGATCCATTAAAAAGACAACTTCCATTTCTTCCATTTTCGGTTCTTCCAATATAATTTCTTTGCCGTTTTCAATCGTCGTTTTCCTTGGAATGGCATACTCTTTTTTAAAAGCATCCAGCTCTTTGATAATCACCTTCGCCATTGCGGCACGGCTGCCTAAAATGGTCTCGTATTTTTCAATATTTTTCAAGGTTGTTTCGTGGTCTTTCATAAGAGCTTCGATTTCCAGACCGATTAATTTATACAGCCGCATTTCCAGAATCGCCGTTGCCTGCCGCTCCGTAAAACGAAGCTGCGCAGCCTGTTTTTTAGATTTTTCACTTTTAAATTTAATATTTCCTGTAGTTCCTTCCACCAGACAAGCCTTTGCTTCTTTGATATTTTTGCTCCCCCGCAGGATTTCAATAATCAGATCGATCACGTCACAGGCTTTGATTAAGCCCTCCTGAATTTCTTTTTTCTCCAGCTCCTTTTGCAGAAGCGTCTTATATTTTCTTGTGGCGATCTCATACTGGAAATTGACATGATGTCTTATCATCGGCACAAGTCCCATAGTTTCCGGTTTGCCGTCTGCTACTGCCAGCATATTTACGCCAAAGGTATCTTCCAGTCTTGTTTTTTTATAGAGAAGATTGCAGATCCGCTCCGCGTCTGCGCCCCGCTTTAATTCAATGACAATACGGATGCCTTCTTTGGAGGACTGATTGGAAATATCCACAATATCTGTTGTCTTTTTCGTCTCTACCAAATGATAAACATCATTCAAAAATTTGCCGATGCCAAGGCCGATCATAGTATAGGGAATTTCTGTAATAACGATTTTTTCTTTTCCGCCTTTTCCCTTTTCAATTTCCACTCTTCCCCGAATTTTTATTTTTCCTGTTCCGGTAGAATAAACAGAAAGCAGATCATCCTTGTTGACTACGATTCCTCCTGTGGGAAAATCCGGCCCCTTGATGTATTCCAGCATCTGTTCCGTATTGATATCGGGATTTTTCATATAAGCTTTTACGCCTTCTATGACCTCTCCGAAATTATGGGGCGGTATGCTGGTAGCCATACCCACGGCAATTCCTTCTGCTCCGTTAATTAAGATATTAGGTACCTTAACCGGAAGCACCAAAGGCTCCTTCTCCGTCTCGTCAAAATTCGGACCGAAATCCACTACATCCTTGTCCAGATCTGAAAGATAGGCTTCCTGAGTAATTTTTTTCAACCGGGCTTCCGTATAACGCATAGCAGCTGCGCCGTCTCCCTCGATGGAACCGAAATTGCCATGTCCGTCTACCAGAGGCATTCCTTTTTTAAAATCCTGTGCCATAACAACCAATGCATCATAAATAGAGCTGTCGCCATGAGGATGATATTTACCCATAGTATCTCCCACAATACGGGCACATTTCCGGTAAGGCTTATCATATCGGATTCCCAGCTCATACATATCATAAAGCGTCCTGCGCTGCACCGGCTTCAAACCGTCCCGTACATCCGGAAGCGCCCTTGCGATAATTACACTCATAGCATAATCAATATAAGATTTCTGCATAAGCTCCGAATATTCTGTTCGGATAATCTGTTCCGTCTCATTCATTTCCGCAAATTCCTTTCCTTATTCTTGCGCATCATTTCCGCGCATAAAGGGATACCCGAAGGGTATTTCCTTATTCTTGCGCATTATTTCCGCGCATAAAGGGATACCCGAAGGGTATTTCCTTATTCCATCTACACATCAAGCTCCGCATCCTTTGCATGCTCATAAATAAACATCTTTCTCGGCGGAACCTCCGTCCCCATCAGCATTTCCGTCACATCAGAAGCCATTCTGGCATCTTCAATCTCAACTCGTTTCAAAATCCTTGTCTTCGGATCTAACGTTGTCTCCCACAGCTGCTGCGCATCCATTTCTCCAAGTCCTTTATATCTCTGCAAAGTAAAACTGCCCTTATGCCTTTTTCTGTATTTTTCCAAAGCGGCATCATCATAAAGATATTCCTCCTCTCCTCTGGAAGGAATCGCCTTATACAAAGGCGGCATGGCAATATAAACATGTCCCTCAAAGATCAGCTCCGGCATAAAACGGTAAAACAACGTCAACAACAGGGTAGAAATATGCGCTCCGTCCACATCTGCATCCGCCATAATAATAATCTTGTCATACCGAAGCTTTGTGATATCGAAATCATTGCCATAGCCCTCGGAAAAGCCGCAGCCAAAGGCATTGATCATTGTCTTAATCTCTGCATTTGCCAGCACTTTATCAATACTTGCTTTTTCCACGTTTAAAATTTTACCCCGGATCGGCAGGATTGCCTGGAAATTACGATCTCTTGCCGTCTTTGCAGAACCGCCTGCGGAATCTCCCTCTACGATAAAAATTTCACAAATCGAAGCATCCCTGCTCTCACAGTTTGCCAGCTTCCCATTGGAATCAAAGGAAAATTTCTGTTTTGTTAAAAGATTGGTTCTGGCTTTTTCTTCGCTTTTACGGATTTTTGCCGCTTTTTCCGCACAGCCAATGACTGCCTTTAAGGTTTCTAAATTTTTATCAAAATAAAGCTGTATCTCGTCTCCTGTGACCTTTCCCACTGCCCGGGACGCATCCTGATTATCCAGCTTTGTTTTTGTCTGCCCTTCAAACCTGGGAGCCGGATGCTTGATCGAGATCACTGCCGTCATTCCGTTTCTGACGTCCGTTCCGGTAAAATTCGCATCTTTCTCCTTTAAAATATTAAGCTCTCTTGCATACTGGTTGATCACGGTTGTGAAGGTCGTCTTAAATCCGGTGAGATGTGTTCCTCCTTCTGCATTGTAAATATTATTACAGAACCCCAGTACATTTTCATGAAATTCATTGGTATACTGGAAAGCCGCCTCTACCGTAATCCCTTCGGTCTCCCCTTTAAAATAAATTACATCGCAGATTACGTCCGCCTTTTTATTCAAATCCTTCACAAATCCACGGATACCGTCGGTTTCATGATATTCGATATGTTCCGTCTCCACGCCCCGTTTATCTTCAAAAACAATGGTAAGCTCCGGATTCAGATAAGCCGTTTCATGCATTCTGCTCTTAACTTCCTCTGCTTTGAACCTTGTTTTTTCAAAAATTTCACCATCCGGCAGAAAATTAATTTTCGTCCCCGTCTTTTTTGTTTTTCCAAGCTTCGGCAAAAGGCCGTTTTCTAATTCTACCGTAGGGATTCCTCTCTCATAACGGTCATGGTGAATGTACCCTTCTCTGCTGATTTCCACATCCATGTACACAGAAAGCGCATTCACCACAGAAGAACCTACACCGTGCAGCCCGCCGCTTGTTTTATACACGGAATCGTCAAATTTGCCGCCGGCATGCAGTGTCGAAAATACAAGACGTGCCGCAGACATGCCCTTTTCATGCATTCCCACCGGAATCCCCCGCCCGTTATCCTCAATCGTACAGGAGCCGTCTTTTTCCAGAGTAACGAATATCGTATCACAAAAGCCTGCCAGATGCTCGTCCACCGCATTATCTACAATTTCATATATTAAATGATTTAAGCCTTTGCCGGAAACACTGCCGATATACATGCCGGGACGCTTCCTGACAGCCTCAAGCCCTTCCAATACTGCAATGCTGCTTGCATCATACGCCTCTTTCCTTGCCATAGTCTTTCTATCTCCTTTTTGCCCAATATTTCCATATTATACCTAAGATCAAAAAAATTGTAAAGTTAATCTACAATTCCCCGTATACAGGCAATTCCTTCTTTCATCTCCTCTTCTGTAAGCGCACCATACCCCAAAAGCAGTGTATCATAAGCTCCCTCTGCAGGCCTTGTTCCAGAAACCATATATTCCTCCAAAGCATATACCCGGACACCTTTTTTCTTCGCCTGCTCCACTACCCATAATGCTCTTTTTTCCGTATTTAATTCTACCAAAAGATGCATTCCCGCATAGTCGCCGTAAATTTTATGTACCCAGCTTTCTTTTTTTAGAAGAGAAAGAAACAGGTCATGCTTCCCTTTATAAATTCTGCGCATTTTATTCAAATAACGTTCAAAATATCCCTGATTTAAAAAGGACGCCAGCATTTTCTGCTGCTCTCTTGGAACGGTAGATGCATTGGAGAGAAATCATGGGCATATCAATACCGTTTTGGAATCAGTCCG
>CANODN010000144.1 GCA_947564765.1 uncultured Roseburia sp.
CTTTGGCATAAATAATTGGCCAGACAAAAAAACAGGGCCAAGGCGACTGCAAACAATCAAAAACAGGGAGGAGACGTAAGAAATGGTAAAGATTTTTAAAAATATGATTCCGTATTGGCGCACAATTATCATTATTTTGCTGTTGCTGATCGTTCAGGCATTTTGTGATCTGTCTCTGCCGCAATACACATCGGATATTATTGATGTGGGAATTATAAACGGCGGTATATCCCACGTATTGCCTGAGAAAATAACAAAAGAAGAATTTGAAAGCGCAAAGATGTTTATGTCAGAAGAAGAGGCGGCGTCATGGGAAGATGCTTACGAGCCGGAGACAGACGCTGTTTATGTACGCACGGTGCAGGAGGAAGAGCGACTGGATCAATTAGATGACGAACTTTTGATGCCTCTTTTGATGAGATATTATGTGTCAAGCGGTCAGAAAACAGAAAACAGTGGATTTGATATTTCCCAGGAAAATATGGAAAAAATAACAGATTCCATAGGAGACCAGATGCTTACTTCCATGGGCATTGCCTATGCAAAATCCTGTGACGAGGCGGCAGGCGTGGATCTGGATGAAGTTCAGATGCGCTATCTCTGGAAATCCGGCGGAAACATGTTTCTTATGGCGCTTTTGATGCTGGCGGCATCGGTGGGCGTGGGATTTCTGGCGTCCAGAGTGGGCGCAGGAATCGGCAGAAACTTAAGAGGTTCCGTGTTTCAGAGAGTGGTTGGGTTTTCCAACGCGGAAATGGATCAGTTTTCTACGGCGTCTTTGATCACCAGAAGTACCAATGATATTCAGCAGATACAAATGGTGTCGGCGGTTATGCTGCGTATGCTTTTATATGCTCCGATTATCGGAATCGGCGGTATTTATAAAGTGATGAAGACAGGAGCGAATATGAGCTGGATCATTGCTTTGGCAGTGGTTGTAATTATGGGTTTTGTATTCTTCCTGATGTCTATAGCCATGCCGAAATTCAAATCCATGCAGAAACTGGTGGATGCATTGAATCTGGTTTCCCGGGAGATTTTAACAGGACTTTCGGTTATCCGGGCATTCCGGAGAGAAGAAAAAGAGGAAGAGCGTTTTGATGCGGCGAATAAAAATCTGATGAAAACTCAGCTTTTCACGAACCGGGTGATGAATTTTATGCAGCCGGGTATGATGCTTGTGATGTACGGCACGACACTGCTGATCGTATGGGTGTCTGCCCACAGAATCGACGCAGGAACCCTGCAGGTGGGAGCAATGACGGCTTTTATTACCTATGCAATGCAGATTGTCATGTCATTTTTGATGCTGACGATGATGTCGATTATGCTGCCTAGGGCAGGCGTTGCGGCAGAACGTATTGACGAGGTAATAAATACAGAATCTTCGATTCTGGAACCGGAACATTCACGGAAATTAAAGGAGCATAAGGGAGTCGTATCCTTTTCCCATGTGAATTTCCGGTATCCCAATGCCAAAGAAGATGCACTGGAGGATATTGATTTTACTGCCGAACCGGGAAAGGTAACAGCAATCATTGGAAGTACCGGATGCGGAAAATCTACAATGGTCAACCTGATTCCCCGGTTTTATGATGTGACAGAGGGAAGCATTACCATAGACGGAGAAGATATCCGGGATATTTCTTTGAAGGAACTTCGTGATGAAATCGGCTTTGTACCTCAAAAAGGAGTTTTGTTTTCCGGAACCATTGCATCCAATCTGCGATTTGGAAATCCGGACGCCGGCGATGACTTGATTCGGGAGGCGGCGGAAATTGCCCAGGCAGCGGACTTTATTGAAGAAAAGAAGGAAGGATATGAAAGCGCTATCGCCCAGGGAGGCAGCAACGTATCCGGCGGTCAGAAACAGCGTCTGGCCATTGCAAGGGCCATTGCAAAACAACCTCAGATATTTATCTTTGATGATAGTTTTTCCGCCCTTGATATGAAGACGGATGCCAAATTAAGAAAAGCGCTGGAGAAAAAAGTGAAAAATTCCACAGTGATTATCGTAGCGCAAAGAATCAGTACCATTCTTCATGCAGATCAGATTTTGGTATTGGATGAAGGCAGAATTGTAGGAAAAGGAACCCATGAGAATCTGCTGAAAGAATGTGACGTTTACCTGCAAATCGCCAAATCCCAGTTATCTGCAAAAGAACTTGGCCTGGAAGAAGAGGAGGTGCAGTAGAATGAGTAATGAAAGATCCGAAAATTATAAAATGAACCGGCAAAGAAGAGGGCCGGGCGGCATGCACGGCGGCATGATGCCGGGGGAAAAGGCGAAAAATTTCAAAGGTTCTTTTCGTAAACTCCTTTCTTATGTTGGAAAATATAAAATTGCTATTTTTATTGTTATGGTTCTTGCAGCCTGTTCCACGGTGTTTTCTGTATTGGGGCCGAAGATTATGGGCCGGGCAACTACCGTTTTGTCAGAAGGATTGATGAGCAAGATTACCGGAGCAGGTGAAATTGAATTTGACCGTATTGCAAAAATTCTGCTTCTTACCCTTGCACTGTATCTGACCAGTTCCGTTCTTTCGTTTTTTCAGGGCTGGGTGATGACAGGCATTACTCAGAAAATATGCTATCGGATGCGGAAAGAAATTTCAGAAAAAATCAACCGCATGCCTATGAAATATTTCGAGAGCAGAACCTATGGAGAAGTGCTTTCGAGAATTACCAATGATGTGGATACCCTTGGCATAGGATTAAACCAGAGCGTTACCATGATTATTACGTCTTTGGCAACCCTGGTTGGAATATTCGTGATGATGCTGTCCATCTCGCCGATGATGACGATGATTGCGCTGATTATTCTGCCGGTTTCCGGAATCCTGGTTTCCATGGTGGTGAAATTTTCCCAGAAATACTTTAAGACACAGCAGGAATACCTGGGACATATCAACGGACAGGTGGAAGAGACCTACGGCGGACATCTGGTAATCAAAGCATTTAATAAAGAAGAAGAAACGATTCAGACATTTTGCGATACCAATCAGGTGCTCTATGAATCTGCCTGGAAGTCCCAGTTTTTGTCCGGCATGATGCATCCCGTTATGGTATTTGTAGGAAATTTAGGATATGCAGGCGTAGCGATTTCCGGAGGTGTTTTAGCGATTCACGGAAAGATAGGAATCGGAGATATCCAGGCGTTTATCCAGTATGTCAGGAACTTTACACAGCCCATTCAGCAGATTGCCCAGGTGATTAACCAGGTACAGTCCATGACGGCTGCGTCCGAACGTGTCTTTGAATTCCTGGAGGAAGAAGAAGAGGTGCAGACAGCAGAGCATCCTCAGTCTTTGGAAGGATTGACAGGTCGGGTGGAGTTTGAACATGTGAATTTCGGATACCGCAAAGACCAGACGATTATACATGATTTCTCCGCCAGCGTAAAAGCGGGAGAAAAAATTGCGATTGTAGGTCCTACAGGAGCAGGAAAGACGACTATGGTAAAACTTCTGATGCGTTTTTATGACGTCGACCAGGGCTGTATCAAAATTGACGGACATGATATCAGAGATTTCAACAGAAGGGAATTACGGGATGCCTTTGGAATGGTATTGCAGGATACCTGGCTGTTCCGGGGCAGTATTATGGAAAACATCCGCTACGGCAAACTGGATGCTACGGATGAAGAGGTAATTGCAGCTGCAAAAGCAGCTCATGCCCACCACTTTATCCAGACGCTTCCCGGCGGTTATGATATGGAGTTAAACGAAGATGCCAGCAACGTTTCCCAGGGACAAAAGCAGCTTTTGACCATTGCCCGCGCGATTCTGGCAGATAACAGAATCCTGATTCTGGATGAAGCGACCTCCTCCGTAGATACACGAACCGAAATACGGATACAGAAAGCTATGGATAACCTGATGAAGGGCAGAACCAGCTTTATCATTGCCCACAGACTTTCCACCATTCGTGACGCAGATCTGATTCTTTTTATGAAAGACGGAGATATTGTAGAACAGGGAAGCCACAAAGAATTAATGAAAAAACAGGGATATTATGCAGAACTTTATAACTCCCAGTTTGAAGAAGCATCATAAATGAATCCATACAGGCATAAAATGCAGTAATACTTCGGATATGGATAAAAGCTATGAGACGTATGATATTGTATTTTTTGCTGATAACAGCCAATCTGCTGGCATTTTTTTCCAATGAAATGCCATGCCTGGCCGAAGAAACAGAGACAACCATAAAAGAAAGTGAACTATACGCCCGGTCAGCCGTATTAATGGATGCGGATTCCGGGCGTATTTTGTATCAAAAAGAAGGGGAAACCCCTCTTCCCATGGCAAGCACGACGAAGATCATGACCTGTATTGTTGCCCTGGAAAACGGCGCTTTAGAAGATGAGGTAGAGGTATCTGCCTATGCTGCGTCTATGCCGGATGTGCAGCTGAATATCCGGGAAGGAGAGCACTATGTATTAAGAGATCTCCTTCATTCCCTGATGTTAGAATCCCACAATGATTCCGCCGTTGCTATTGCAGAGCATATCGGAGGAAGCGTAGAAGGATTTGCCGATTTGATGAACCAAAAAGCAAAAGAGATCGGATGTGAAAACACGTATTTCATTACACCAAACGGTCTGGATGCCGAAAAAGAGATCGAAACGGCGGATGGAGGGAAACAAACGGTGACGCATTCTACTACGGCGGCAGATCTGGCTCGGATTATGAGCTACTGCATTAAACGTTCCCCCAAAAAAGAGGATTTTCTGGATATTACCAGAACAGCATCCTACAGCTTTGCCAATTTGGAGGGAAACCGCAGCTTTTCCTGCAATAACCACAATGCCTTTTTAAATATGATGGAAGGCGCCCTCTCCGGCAAAACCGGTTTCACCGGAAATGCCGGATACTGCTATGTAGGCGCTTTGGAAAGAGAGGGCAGAACCTTTGTGGTAGCCCTCCTTGCCTGCGGTTGGCCCAACAACAAAACATATAAATGGTCAGACACCAAAAAACTCATGAAATACGGTCTGAAAAACTATCAGAAACGCAATCTGTCCGACGAACCCGTCCAAAACGAATGGCTGAAAGAAATTCCCGTATTCGATGCAAAAACGTCGCATTTATATGAATCTGCTTCTGCCAATGTATATATCAAAGATCAGACAGAGCCTCCTGTACTATTAATGAAAGAAGACGAAAAAATCGAAGTAAAAGCACAGACAGAACCCCATTTAACAGCCCCTGTCCAGACAGACCAACCAGTGGGCAGTATCCAATATCTTTTGAATGGAGAAGTCCTGTGGGAACGTCAAATCTGTGTAAAACAGGGGATAGAAAGGGTAGATTACATCTGGTTTTTCAAAATGATTTTCGCCAACTTTGTATTATAAAAATAGAATTTGCTTTCTGTACCGGCCAGCCCCTCTCTACACACTGCCCTTTTTAGAAAAGTTCCGTAAATCCATTCTTTTAAATTTCTTGCATAGTCAGCCGGCAGCAGGCGAAACCGATTTCAATGAAGACCGTTATAAGCCCGCCGGTTCTTAACGAGGCATCGCCGAGTTTAGAACCGTTGCGAGGCTTATAGAGCGGAAGCGCGTCTGAATGAAATCGGTTTCGCCTGTTGCCGGCGTCCCATAATAAGCAAATAAATTTGAAATAAGTTTGAACTTTGCTAAAAAAATAACAAAAACTATTGAAAATTTAAAGGAAACAATATACAATTACCTCTGGACAATTTTTAAATTTAAAAAAATAGATGGAGGGCAAAAAATGAGCAGTAGTAACAACAGCTTGGCAATGCAGCGTATTGTTAAGTTACTTGACGAGAACAGTTTCA
>CANODN010000145.1 GCA_947564765.1 uncultured Roseburia sp.
GTATTTGCCATCAGGTGCAAAATGGTGGGATTTCTGGACCAAACTAGAGGAAGAAGCTCAAAAATATAATATTCCGAATTCTGACAGCGACAAAGATACCGTAAAAGCATTGGACCCCTTCTTTACGTCTTTGTCAGACGAATACACAAGCATTTATATCTATGGACTTCAGGACGGTTTATACCGGGCAGGCTATTATCCGCAGGCTATGCTTTGGAATGAACCCTTCAACACATTTTTTCAGATGACATACCGTTGGATTGACGAAGATGTGAATCAGGTCTATGACCGTCCGATCCGGTTTAAAAACGGATATGCATCCGTCATCATCTCCTTTTACCACAGCTCCTTTTTCATCGTCCCCTATGCCATATTCTGCCTGTTTTTATGCATTTCTCTCTTTCTTGCGGTCATTCTGTACTTTGTCGGAAGGAAGCTGAAAATAACGGTCCTCCTGGAAGAAAGCATCCTTAAAATGTCTGCCGGAGATTTAACCACCCCCATTCCTTCCGCCGGTCTCGATGAGCTTGGAATCCTTGCGGCAGAGCTTGACAAGCTTCGATGCACGCTGCAGGAAAACATTCTAAAAGAGCAGGAGCTTCACAAATCCAATCAGGAACTCATTGCCGCGCTCTCCCATGACCTGCGCACTCCGTTAACCATATTAAAGGGATATCTGGAAATTGCACGTCTG
Organism: uncultured Roseburia sp.; assembly: GCA_947564765.1. Taxonomy (GTDB): domain Bacteria; phylum Bacillota; class Clostridia; order Lachnospirales; family Lachnospiraceae; genus Roseburia_B. The sequence goes on from CANODN010000145.1 coordinate 695, forward strand.
AACCGCAATCCTTCTATACAGACGGAATACTTAAACCGCTGCCTGAAAAAAACAGACGATATAAAAGAGCTGACCGACCGGATGTTTGAATACGCTCTGGTTTATGATACAGAAGCAGACAATGTCGGCAGCCTGCAGATTTTGGAAATTCCCATTTCCTTCTTTCAAGACAGCATAAAAGAACACGCAGATTTTTTAGAGCTGGCCGGTTTTAAGACAGAGCTTGCGCTGACGGCAGCTGCTTTCTGCGATTCATTTCAGGTTACCGCCGATTCTGCCATGGTCAAGCGCGTGCTGAACAATCTGTTTTCCAATATTATAAAATACGCCGACAAAAAAGAAGCGGTTTCCATTTCCCTCTCTGTCTCTAAAAGCCTGACGATTACCCTGAAAAACCACATCAAGGATGAGCAGAATCATATCGAAAGCACACAAATCGGACTGCGAAGCGCCGGTAAACTTATGGAGCAGATGAACGGTTCCCTGACGCTGCAATCAAAAAAAGACTGTTTCACAGCCGAATTAACGTTTCCTCTCTATAAAAAAACGGATCTTTTCATAACAGAATAATTTTTATATTTTCAGATATTCCGGTTTTCTGCTCTTTAGCTTCTTGATTTTTCTGTAAAAGGTCGCTCTTGCAACATTGCACAGATCAGCGGCCTCATCGCCTGTAATTTCCTTTTCGGTATACCGTTTATAAATCATTTCAAAATTATCCGGCATAGGCTTTACGGGCCTGCCAAACTGCACGCCCCGCAGTTTGGCGGCTTCGATTCCCTCTTTCTGCCTTTCCCGGATGTTTTTTCTTTCATTTTCGGAAACAAAGGATAGTACCTGAAGAACAATATCACTTAAAAACGTTCCCATTAAGTCCTTGCCTCTCCTAGTATCCAAAAGAGGCATATCCAATACTACAATATCAACCCGCTTTTTCTTTGTCAAAAATCTCCACTGTTCCAAAATTTCCTCGTAATTTCTGCCCAGACGATCAATACTTTTGATATACAAAAGATCATCTTCTCTCAGCGCCCGTATCAGACGTTTGTACTTGGGACGGTTAAAATCCTTTCCCGACTGCTTGTCCACATAAATGTTTTCTTTCGGCACATTCATATCTCCCATTGCAATCATCTGCCGATCCTCATTTTGTTCCCTGGAACTCACGCGTACATATCCATAGATCTTTCCCATTTTTCGTTCCTCCCTTATCTTTTGTAATGCTCTTATTTTAAGGTAGACGTTTCATGAAAAAGAACTGTTTTTTCTCTTATACAATATATTTTTTTAAAAGCGGAATCTGATGCAGGCCGCAGGAGATCCCATACGAAATGATAAAAACCAGAATAGAAATCACAGGCACCGACAGCACCGAAAAAAACGCAAGGGAATGTATCCCGAATAAATTCAGCGCTTCTATCACCAGTGCATGCACCAGATAAGCCCCGAAGCTGTACGTTGAAAGCCTTTCCAGCAGCTTCCTTTTCGTTTCACTGACAGATCTGTTTCCAAACCACTGTTTTGCCAGGACAAAAATCAGAAGGGCTTCCAGCATAACATTCACCGTAAAATACCCGTAAAAGGTCTCCTGTGCTTCCTGCTTCCAGACAGCTATTCCTGCCGTCAGAACAATCGTTGCCAGAAAACCGGCAATGCCTGCCGCATAAATCTTTCTTCGCATCTTCTGATTCAAATCGGTCTGATTCAGGTAATATCCGCATACAAAGTAAAAGACATAATTCCTGGCAAAATGAAAATCCACATTGTCAAGCATGCGTCCTATGACGGAACCTGCAAATTCCGAATACAGCGATACGATCTCCAAAATCTGCGGCAGAACAAAGGAAAACAGAAACGAAAGCAATAAAAAATACTTCATCATCTTTTTTGATTCCACAAGTTTTCTAAGAAACGGAACGATCAGATACAGTCCTGTAAGCATAAACAAAAACCACAGATGATAATGTCCGATCAATACTTCGGCAACGGCATTTTTTATTCCGCAGCCCGTCGCAAAATAAACGACTGCCGCATACAAAAGGGACCAGAAAACAAGTGCGGTAAGAACCCGCCTGACATTCTTTTTTAAAATCTGTTCCAGGCTCTGTGTTCCTCCCAGAAACAAGGCTCCGCTTATCATCACAAATACAGGCACGGCCCATCTTACTATACTATCGTAAAAATTGAATACATTCCATTCCCATGACCGTACATCTGCTTCATAAAAATTATGCGCCGCAACGTGCAGTACCATAACGGCAAATGTCGCCAATATCCGTAAATAATCGAAATATTCCCTTCTTTGTTCCAAACTCCTGCTCTGTTCCATATTACCTGCCAGCCTTTCTGAAAATTCTGAATTTTTCTTTATTTTAGCGAAATGGAAAGCATTAAGCAAGAAAAACGGAAGGATTCCTTGTTTTACAGAGATTTTATTACATCGTTAGCATCTAAATTATCTGATTTTTTTGGAAGTTATCAATATTGTTTCAGTTATAACAAATACTAATTAATATTTTTCAAAATTTCCATTGACAAACTCCATTTTTTCAGATAAAATAAACTTATCAAAAAACACAAACGAGATTAAGAAAAGGAGGTACGGACCACCGAAATAGTAATGTAACATCTCAAAAAATCCTTTTTTAAAAGGTATCTATTCCAGAGAACAGGTTTGAAAAATGAGAAACATAAGCAGATTTTCAGATTTGGTAATGGGAAATAGAAACAGGAGGTAGAATCCAATGAACAGCATAGTCTGAAAGCGGCATCAATCCAGTGAGATTTGGTGCCGCTTTTATAGTATTCTCACCGTGCAAAACATTTTGACAAAACATATCTTAAAGATCTCTTAATTTGAAAATCATCTCTTCATCCGCTATACTAAAAAATATATCACACGCAGACAGGTGGAATTCAAAATGAAATCAATCTTAATCATCGACGACGACGTCGCAATCGGAAATATGCTGGAAAAACTTCTTGCCAAAGAAGGCTATCAAACGCTCCGCGCCTACTCCGGCACGGAAGCCCTCTTAATCCTCTCCGCCAGGAAGCCGGATCTGATTCTTCTGGATTTAATGCTGCCGGGACTGTCGGGCGAAGAAATACTTCCCAAAATCAAACATATTCCCGTTATTGTAATGAGCGCAAAGACAGATGTAAAAGATAAAGTAGATCTGCTTTTAGGCGGCGCCGACGACTATATCACCAAACCCTTCGACACCAAGGAACTACTGGCCAGAATCACGGTCCGGCTTAGGAATACATCTGCCGCATCCTCTTCTCTTCTGACATGCGGCGATCTGGAATTGGATACCTCTGCCCATAGTGTCCGTATCTGCGAAGAAACGGTAAAGTTGACTCGAACGGAATATGCCATTTTAAAATTGCTGATGCAAAATCCCACACAAGTCATTGCAAAATCCGTAATCTTAGACCGCATCATTGAAGATACGCCGGACTGCACGGAAAGCTCCTTAAAGGTGCATATGAGTCATTTGCGGAAAAAGCTTACGGACGCCGGCGGAAAAGATTATATTGAATCGGTGTGGGGAATTGGATTTAAAATGAATTTTACGGTTTCTTAACTCTTTTCTTAACTGCTTTCTTAACATTTCTCTGATAAGGTATGAAGGCAGCAGGGAAATACCCTAAGGTATCCCTTTTTGCGCTGAAAAAATGCGCAATTAATAAGAAACACCCTCCGGGTATCCCTCTTTGCGCTGAAAAACGCGCAATAATTAGGAAACACCCTCCGGGTATCCCTCTTTGCGCTGAAAAACGCGCAATTAATAAGAAAGGAGTTTTTTATCATGGAATATGTGTTAACTGCGAATGCCTTGTGCAAAAATTACAGACACTTCAAAGCGCTGCAGGATTTTTCCATACATGTCCCAAAAGGAGCCATTTACGGATTTGTGGGAAAAAACGGAGCCGGAAAAACGACATTCATCCGTCTGATCTGCGGACTGCAGAAACCCTCTTCCGGCGATTATGCCTTATATGGCATCCCGGGAACCTCCGGTGAAATTGTAAAATCCAGAAGAAGAATGGGTGCCGTTGTAGAGACGCCTTCGATTTATCTGGATATGACAGCGGAGGATAATTTAAAGGAGCAATATCGGATTTTAGGCCTTCCGTCTTTTTCCGACATACCGGATTTATTGGAGCTGGTCGGTCTTGCCCATACCGGCAAAAAAAAGGCGAAACATTTCTCTCTCGGTATGCGCCAGAGACTTGGCATCGCCATTGCCCTTACAGGAGATCCGGATTTTCTTGTATTAGACGAACCCGTCAATGGACTGGACCCTCAGGGAATTATTGAAATCCGGGAGCTGATCCTAAAGCTCAACAAGGAGCGTCAGATTACCTTTTTGATTTCCAGCCACATTTTAGATGAGCTTTCCCGTCTGGCAACCCACTACGGTTTCATTGATAAGGGACATATGGTAAAGGAAATCAGCGCAGCAGAATTAGAAAACGCCTGCAGAAAATGTATCCGCCTTGAGGTCACAGACACAAAAATCCTCTCTCACGTATTGGATTCCATGCACATGGATTACAGCATTCTTTCCGATACCCAGGCAGATGTATTTGCCAAACTAAACATCACCGAATTCACCCTTGCCCTGGCGGAAAAAAATTGTGAAATTATTTCTTTACAGGAGCATGATGAAACACTGGAAAGCTATTATGTCAATCTGATTGGAGGTGCCTGCCATGAATAAATTACTGAGCGCTAGCTTGAGCCGTTTGAGAAAAAACAGAGTTTTTCTGGTTCTTGTTGTTTTTATGTTTGGATTTGGACTGTATATGTCTATAGGTTCCTATCTGGATATGAAACGATATCAGTTTGTCCATACACTGGACGGTCCCTTTTTTACACAAATTATATTCATCAGCATTGTCATTGCTATTTTCTGCAGCCTGTTTGTGGGAACCGAATACAGTGACGGAACCATACGCAATAAACTGATTGTCGGTCATTCCAGAATTTCCATTTATATTTCCAATTTAATCGTATGCAGTGGTAGAGATAGGCAACAAGAACGGCATCGTTTCGAGCAAGACGGT
>CANODN010000146.1 GCA_947564765.1 uncultured Roseburia sp.
ATTAGGCGGTGAAGATGCCAAAATTATTTATTTTGAAGGGGGTAATGTAGAACAGTGATACGGAAATTATGCAGGTACTTTCACAGATCATGGACACAATGCTGGTCAGTGAAAAAGACCAGTTAGATGCAGTTATGCTGGTCTGCGATGCAGACAGAAAAACAGCAGTGGAAAAACGAAATAAACTGCTGGATTCATGTCAGGAAAAATCAGATTTCAAAATAATCAGAGAAAAAAATAGCCAAAATCTTATGTTAGATATCGATATCAGACAGATTCCGCTCTATATGTTTTTGTTTCCGGACAATGAAAGGGAAGGAAATCTGGAAAATCTTTTGTTGGAAACGGCACAGACTGCATATCCGAATCTATTGAAGCTGGCAGAGGAGTATATTTCACAGGCATCAGCATATCAGAAAAATCTGAAAAAGGATGCGTATGCTAAAAAGGCAGTGATCGGATGTATTGCCAATGTTATGAAGCCGGGAAAAGCAAATCAGGTATCTATTGCAGATGACAATTGGATCAGTGAAAAAACGTTAAATACCTGCCGGATGCTTGGCAGGTTGAATAGCGAATTGCAAAAAATGATAAAATAAAAGATACAAAGGAGGCATCCCATGACGAAAACAACACTGGCAATTATGGCCGCCGGCCTGGGCAGCCGTTTCGGAGAGGGAATTAAACAGCTGACTCCGGTAGGGCCGGGAGGAGAAATCATCATTGATTACTCAATTTACGATGCAATAGAAGCAGGATTTGACGAGGTCCTTTTTATTATCCGCCATGATCTGGAGCAGGATTTTAAAGAAATTATCGGAAACCGCATTGCAAAAATCATTCCGGTGAAATATGCGTTTCAGGAACTTTCTGATCTGCCAAAGGGCTTTGTACTGCCGGAGGGACGAACCAAGCCATGGGGAACAGGGCAGGCAGTCCTTGCAGCCAAAGGTCTTGTGGACAACCCATTTGCAGTGATCAATGCAGATGATTATTACGGCAAAGAGGCATTTGTGAAACTGCATGATTATCTTTCGTCTCATACAGAAAAGCAGGATTTTTATGATATCTGTATGGCCGGATTTATCCTGAAGAATACGTTGAGTGAAAATGGCGGAGTAACCAGGGGCGTCTGTGAAGTGGATGAGCAGAAAAACTTGATTAAAGTAACGGAAACCTATGAGATCCGTAAGGAAGACGGTGTTATGAAGGCCAGGGATGAGAATGGCAGACCGGTATCCGTATCGGAGAATCAGCACGTATCCATGAATATGTGGGGGCTGCAGCCGGATTTCTTTGATGAATTGGAGAGGGGATTTTTGCAGTTTTTATCGGAACGGGGGCCCAAAGATCTGAAGTCGGAATATCTTCTGCCGCGGATTATAGATCAGCTTCTTCAGGAAAAGAGGGCGTTTGTAAAGGTTTTAGAGACAAACGACAAGTGGTTTGGCGTAACGTATCAGGAGGACAAGCCGGGTGTGATTGAGGCAATCCATAAGCTTGTGGAACAGGGCGTGTACAAGGCGAAATTGTTTGATTCATAACAGAGGATCAAAGCATATTTCCAGATCTTTCTAAAGCAAGATAACGCTGTTTTAATGTATAATTAATTAACTTGTGTGAAAATAAAAAGATAAGATTAGGAAGAGGATTGTATATGTATAAAAGATGTAAAAATATCAGAGCCGGCATCTGCCGGAGGCTCTATGATGATGTACGGCTTCGGAACAGTTTTATAAAATATATGCTGATATTTATGCTGTTGGCAGGAAGTATGCTGATCTTCACCGATTCTGTAACCTTACAGGCGGCAGATAAAAAGGTTACGGTAAAAACCTGCAAATTAAATGCCAGCGGAAGCCAGATTACGGTTAAGGCCAAGGTGAAAAGCAAACCAAAGGGCAAAAAATTATATCTGCTGAATCTGAATGCCAATGTTTCGGAAAGCGGCAAGAAGAAGGCAACTCCGATCGCTTCGGCTAAAAACAAAAAAGGTACGGTGAAGTTTAAGGTAAAATATAACGAATCTATGTTATACCAGAAGTTTGCCGTAGCATATAAAACCGGTAAAAAATACCAGATCGCCAGTGATGTAAAGTATATTACCAATCCGGAGGTGCTTGCCACGTATAAAGGAAGCGGTCCCGCAGTTCATTCCAAAAAAGGGCTGCAGGTAGAGGAATTATCCGATTCTCTGGAAATCGGAACAAAGCATGCGGTCATTAACTGGACGTTGAATTCTCTGTTGAATACAAAAGCAACGAATAAAACGTCATTTACATACAAGAACAAAACGTATTATCTGGATGCGGATGTAATTAAGAAAAACGACGAGTTGGTACAGGCGTACAATGCAGCCGGCGTAAGAGTGACGGTGATTCTGCTTTTGCCAAAGGATGCCTCTTCGGCAGGTACGAAGGCGATGCAGTTCGGCGGATATTCCTATACACTGTATTCTTCCATAAAAACTTCATCCAAGGAGGGCTGCCAGACCTTTGAGGCGATTATGACGTATCTTGCCAGAAGATACGGAACACAGCAGAATTTGGTGTCCGGCTGGATTCTGGGCAACGAAGTGAACAGCGCCTGCATCTGGAATTACGGCGGTAATAAGAGTCTGGATGCGTACATGACAAATTATGCAAGGGCTTTCCGCATTTGTTATAATGCCGTAAAGAGTGTGAGCAAAAATGCAAATGTATATATCAGCCTGGACAACTGCTGGAATAAGGATGCAGATGGTTCGGGAAAACGCTACTTTACTTCCAAAGCAACGGTGGATAAATTTTATGAAAAGATAAAGGCATATGGCAAAATCAGTTTTCAGATTGCTTATCATGCTTACCCTCAGGGAATGTCAGATCCTGTTTTCTGGGATGATATGGAAGCTTCTAATTCTACCAGTGCCAGAATTGTAAATTTTAAAAATATAAAAATACTGACGGATTATGCAAAGAAAAAATTTGGGAAGAATTGTAAGATCATGCTTTCCGAGCAGTCTTTTAACTCCAGCAGGGGAGAAGAGATTCAGGCAGCGGCTTATGCCTATGCTTATTATATCTGTGAAGGCAATAATATGATTGAAGCGTTTATTTACGGCAGGGAATTTGATCATCCTGACGAGATGAATCTGGGCTATCGCTGGGGACTGTGCAATGAATGGCATGTGAAACGCCTCATCTGGAGTGTATTTCAGTATATTGATACCAAAGAATCGTTTACGTTTACCGATCCGCTGGTGAAGTATACAAATATCAAAAACTGGAAAAAGATCAAAGGCTTTAAACGGACTATGTGCAGTAAAATGCCATCCAGACTGCAGCAGGGGGTTATTACCAAAATAGAATCGGCTTCCACAACATCACTGCGGCTGACCTGGAATAAAATGAATGCCGGAGACGGATATGAAATTTACCGGGACGGCAAATTACTGACAACGATTTCGGGAAATTCTACTGTGACATATCTGGATCAGAAGCTTGTGAACGGAAGTACACATCGGTATCAGGTACGGATGTACAAAGAGGCTCCAAAAGCAGACAATGCCGCAAAGCGGGTCAAAATATACGGTGCGTTTTCCAATGCCGTATCGGCCTTGGTGACCGTTGGAACCCCTGTTTTTAATGAGGCAAACTGGGAAGTAAACGGAAATACAATTAAAGTTGTATGGAAGAAAATGGAGGATGCAGCGGGATTTGAAGTATATCGCTCTACAGCGGCAAACGGGGCATATACGCTGGTTCAGACAATCACAGACCGTACGAAGCATAGCTATACGGATGTAAATCTTTCCCCCGGCGTGACTTACTATTATAAGGTCCGTGCTTATGTAACGATAAACGGTACCAATTATTACGGGAATTTTTCCGAGCCGCTGGGCAGGCAGGCGTTCATGGGGCTGACTGCAAGAATAGAGAATGGTAAGGTGGTTTTGGAATGGACTGCATGGGAGGGTGTAACAGATTACCGGGTATTCTGTAAAGCGTCTGCAGCTTCCTCTGCTGAGGATTTTACACGAATCGCAATTTACTGGCCGGAAGCCACTTACAGTCTGAATGAATTTAACGGAATTCATTTTGCACCGGGCCAGACATACAGCTTCTGCCTTCGGGCAAAGCTGCCGGGTGCAGAAAAACCGACACCGAAATACAGTTCCAATATTGTTCAGATTACGATCGACGAATCTATTTATGATATTGAGAGTATTACCCCGCAGACGCCGGAAGGAGCGGAAACAACGGAAACAACGGAGCCGGAGCATACAGAAGAGCCGGGAACAAAAGAACCGGAAAACACCGAAACGGCAGAAGATACGGCAGAATCGGGAAGTGCTGAAACGGCAGAACATGCAGGAGAACCGGAAAGTACCGAAGCAACAGAACATGCAGGAGAACCAGAAAGCACCGAAGCAGCAGAAAGTGCAGAAAAGCCGGGAGATGCCGGGGCGGCGGAAAATACAAAAGTGCTCTATGATTCTCAAACAGCGGGAATTACAAAAGGCAGGTAGATAAAAATGCAGAAAAAATATGCAAGACGGATTTGCTGTATTTGCATGAGCATCCTGTTTCTGATCGGAATTTTCGGTCAGACAGACCATATCAAAAATTATCCCTTTGCCGTGCAGCATGAAGCAGAAGGTATGAATGCCCGGGAAATGGCATCCTACAGATCGGTAGAAACATTAACGAGGATCGATGATTTTCATATTACGGCAGATGCCGGAAGAACCGTTTCCGGTTCCTTTGCCGGAGTACGGGGTGTGACGTTATGGATGACAGCCCTTATCCTGCTCTGGTTTTTTGGAAGTATTCCGCCGAAGAGACGGATTTGCTTTCGGAAAAAGCGGATTATTGTTTTTCGTATTGTCACGTTTATACACCGGACGGACGGCAAGAAAAAATCCTGTTTTGATATCTGAAACGGAATCAAAACGGGAGGTCGTCTAAAATGGAAATTGGTACAAAGTATAAAATTTTATCTATCGATGAAGAAAGGGAAGTGCAGTATTATTTAAAACGGATATTTTTACAAAGCGGATACAAATTATACACGGCAGGAAACAGAAAAGAAGGAATCGAACAGCTGACAAATAACTGTCCGGATCTGATACTTTTGGACTTGATTCTGCCGGATACCGATGGGATTGCATTGATTAAAGAAATTAGAGAATTGTCGGATTGTCCGGTGATTGTGGTTTCTTCCAGATCCAGGGAGAGGGACAAGGTAACGGCATTGGATGCGGGAGCAGATGATTATGTGACAAAGCCCTTTGGAGCGGAAGAGCTGCTAGCGCGCATCCGCTGTGCCCTGCGGCATCGGAGAAAATACGGTATACATAATGTTTATCAGGCAAGGGATCTGAAAGTGGATTTTGAGAAAAGAGTTGTCTTTTCCGATGGAAAGTGTATTCATCTGACGCCGGTGGAATACCGGATTGTGGAATATCTTGCCATGAATCCGGGAAAGGTAATTACTTACCGGATGCTGCTGGAAAAAATCTGGGGACCATATGTATCTGAAAACAATAAGATCCTGCGGGTAAATATGACGAATATCCGCCGGAAGATCGGCGATAATCCGGCGGAACCGAAGTACATATTCACAGAATCCGGCGTGGGCTATCGTATGGCGGAATCTTCCGCCTCTTCGGAATGAGAACGGTGAAGAAATACTTCATAAATATTCCAGGCAAAGCTGACCACAATAATCAGAATGC
>CANODN010000147.1 GCA_947564765.1 uncultured Roseburia sp.
TCAATGGTAATGATATCGCCTTCGGATACTTTGTACTGTTTTCCGCCTGTTGCAATGATTGCGTACATATGGCACCTCCTATTATCATTACTCGCCAGTTACGGCGCTGCGTTTTCATGCAGACTTAGGCCTCACTGTGCGGCATACATTCATATACTAAAAGATAAGTTTCTGTTTGTCAAGAAGTTTTTGTACTTTCCGGATTATCTTTTTGCTCTATCGCCCCTTCCGATTCCAAATTCTTCTCCACAATCTCTGTAAGCTCTTTTTCCTCTTCTGCCAAACGCTCCGACTCCTGGACTTCTTCTTTTTTATCCGTCAAAAATCTTCCTTTCAGTCCCTGCCAGTGCTCCCGGAGGGAAAACTCTTCTTTCTTTGTCCGGCTTTTACGCTCTTCTTCTTTTTTCAGACGCCTGCCCTGCTTTTTCAGCTCTTTCTTCAAGCTCTTTTTATTTTTACGCACTTTTTTTCTTGCAGATTTTTCGATATCTTCAATATGATCTCTTGCATCACGGGCCTTTTTCCCAGCGCCACGGTAGGGATTATACAAAAACGAGGAAACTGCCGCGAGAACCAGAATGCCGATCACCGCCATAACCAGATACGGCAGAAACAAGCCATACTCCGGATAATTCAATTCGTAGCATACGAACATGACCAGCATAACCGGAAATAGGAAAAGATACAAAAGCCGAAAGAACAGGTCCCATATCCGCAGACGCTTTTTTTCCTGTGCTAAGAGCGCTCCTTCCAGGCCGGTAAGGGAAAGCATAAGCAGACAGATTTCTGACTGAAATCCATGCAGCACACCGCACAGAACAATCAGCGCAGCCGACAGAAAAAACATTCCGCATGCACAGCCTCTGTAATATGCGCGCCTGTATTCCCTCATACCTTCCAGCTTGTCTTTGGATATGCCATGCAGCGCATAAATCTGGGCATTGATATTTTCTTTTAATTCCTGATTGTATTTGCTGCTTTCTTCCGTCTGCTCTAAATTTTCCCGGATTTCCTCCTGCAAAGCGTCAATCACTCTCTGTTCTTCCATCAGCTTTAAAAGCAGGGCATCTTCTGTTTCCTTACGCTTTTTCATCTGCTGTCTGACATATTCCGTTTTCTGTATCCGCATACTCTCTTTGCTGTACTTTTCTTCCAACAGATTCTTCTGCTCTGTTTCTCTTTTCGTATCTTCCATGATATGAATCCTTTATCCGTATATTCTGATTATAGTTACGATTCAGCCCTATCCTCACAGTAACAGAAGACCGGGCTGAATCATAATGAACTACATATTTGATTTTTCTATTTTTTCACAGTTGTTTTTTTCGCTTTTGTAGCAGGACTGTAGGTTTTGCCCTTCTGGGTAACTACTTTATAATAATTCTTACCCTTCTTTGCTTTCTTATCTACAAATTTCGTTTGTTTTGCTTTCAGCGTTTTGATCTTCTTATAAGGCCCACCCTTTTTGGCTGCCCGTAAGATAATATATTTCTTTGCGCCTTTTACTTTCTTGAAACTGATTTGTGCGCCGCCGCTTACTGCTTTTACTTTCAGTTTTGTAACAGCTTTGGGCAATGTCACACTTGCAGGCGCGCTTGCCGCACTGTCGGTATAATCCTTCCTTCCGGAAACTGCCACTACGGTATAATCTGATTTCTGTCCGCCGGGAGCATTTTCATCCAAGTAAGATGCCGTTTTTACAGAGGCTATTTTCTGCGCCGCTCCATTTCCTGATTTCCGGTAAATATCATAGGAAACTGCATTTGTCACAGATGAAAATGCAATGGATACGCCGGTCATTTTACTGACTGCCGTTACACCGGTCGGCGTGCCCAATACTTTTGCTTTTTCTTCCAGGCCGGTTACAGCCGCTTTCAGCTCATTGACCAGAACCGTCAGCCGGTCTGTATCCGCACTGTCTTTTTCTGCAAGTATAGCCGCATATTTGCTCTTAAAATTATTCCAGGTTTCTATCGAATAATTTCCCTGTCCTGCTTCAAGAAACTTCTTCGCTTCAAGAAGCGCCGTTTCCAAAGCAGCCGCAGCCAGATCCTTGCGTTTCACCGTAACCGTACAAGACGCCGTTTTGGAACCATCTTCTGTTGTAACTGTAATCACCGTACTGCCGTTCTGACGACTGATCACAAGACCGTCTTCTGTTACCTCTGCAACTTTCGGATCTGCGCTTGTAAATGTCACATTTTTATTTGTGGCATTATCCGGTAAAATAACTGCAGACAGCAGGGCATTTTTTTGAGAATCAGTAAGGGTAAGAACGGAAGGCTCTAATGCAACCTCTGCCACCGCCACGTTATCTGCAGGTTCGTCCGTACTGGTAATTTCAAACTTGTCTATGACCGGTCCCCCCTTGCTGCTTGCTGTAAATACCCACTCACCGGCTCCGGGCTCCGTGATTTCCACTTCAAACTCGATTGTCTGATATTGATCTTGATTGCCATATACATCTCTGCTGCCGGTGCTGATATTCGTTCCGCTCCATTCCAGAGCATTTGGTCTGGCCTCTGTGGCTCCACTGCGATAGGCTACCTTTACTTTATACATTCCCGCTTTTTCTGCTGTAAAAGGAAGCAGAATCCGATTGCCGTTTTCAAACCAGTTGACCTCTTTTCCATTGCTTGCCCCGGTTTTCTCGGTAATCCTTACAAATTTGCTGCTATCTACGGCGCCGCTGCCATCCAGTGTAAACAGCTCTGCTTCCACCGTCTTCGCCGCTCCGTGAACCGGAAATGCAAAGGGATCTGCCGTGGTATAATTTTCTCTTACCGTCAGTTTTGCTTTTGCCGCCTGAAGCTGATTTGCTGTTTTGATGACTTCTTCTACCGCAATCATATCTCCTGCCTTCAAATAAGCGTTCAACTGTGCCGTAAGCTTCTGAACTTCCTCCCGGCCTTCGCTTGCATACAAATCAAAATCCAGCTTCTGGCTTTCTTTTAAAATCTTATCCGCTTCTCCCAAACGCTCCGGATCATCCAAATCCTTTATGATAACGCCTAAGCTGGTATAAAATCCCAGAGAAGCGCCTCCTGTTGCACTGATCAGATCTACGGTAAAATCCAACTCGCCTTTTACTCCAGGATCTCTTTTCGTTGCCACTTTAATTATCTTCTCCGTTTCCCCATCTTCAAAAACAAGTTCACCCTGCAGACCGTCTACATCATAATTGCCCTGTACTGCAGAGCCCGGATTATTCTCATAGAGGACCGTAACTCTTCCTCTGCTTCCTCCGACACGTTTCACAACAACTTCTTCCTCCGCATCTTCTTCCATTGTCAGAGTCTGCTTTTCAAACTGAATTACGCCTTTCTGTTCATTATTCAAAACAGCTGCTACGTTCAGTCCTACCGTTCCTGTATTCCTGATTTCCAGTGTATGTGTGCCCGGTTCCAGATCATCGGACTCATAAATCATCTGACCGGTTGCCCTGGCCTCTGCTTTTGTATTAAAAGAACCCACCTTTGCTCCGTCGATATAAACATCCGCTGTACCATGGCTCGGATCTTTTGTACCGAACAGCCATACTTTATGCCCGGTAAATGTCAGTGTTGCCTTCGCCCCGCTGTTTGCCCATATACCTACACCGTCAATAAACTGATTACCCGTTTCATTTTTCCAGTCACCCGTAAATGCAAAACCGGAGCCATCACTGATATCCGTATCGGAAATCAGAATCTTCTCCATTTCATCCGGAATCGGCGACTGTATTTCAAAATCCTTTGTCGCCTTGTATACTCCGACTTCACTGATCAGGGGAACTGCATAGGAATCTGTAATATTAATTCGAATTTTATCCGCCGTCACTGCCTTCTCCCTGCAGATTCTCTTGGCGCCGATGGTTGTCCCCTGGGAAAAATCCTGCCATGCTCCGTTGCCAAGCTTATATTCTACCGTAAAGCTTTTGATTCTCTGTCCAAGCTGTATCGCTTCTTCAATCGTTACCATATCGAATTTGGTGGCTTTACCCAAATCCAATGTCAGGCTTCCGGTTGTGGAATCATCCTCCATTGTCCAATAGGTAGCATCATCTCCGTCTATCACATGATCGGGAGAAAATGCGATGTCATTGCCCCGGACTTCCGATGCTGTCACTTTCGCATCCACTGCAAGATTTTTTGCAAAGCTATCTTTAACATTTGTCCCAAATTCCTTTACCCGGTTAAGAATATCTTCATCTACCGTACCTTCCATATTCGGAGGTATATTCAAAAGCAACACGGCGTTATGTCCAACGGAATTAAAATACATATTGGAAAGATCCTGCATGGATTTCGGTGTCTTTTTGTTCGTTCCCCAAAACCAGCCGCTTGTAATGCGGGCATCCGCCTCAGGCACTGTCCACTGGTTGCCTTCCGGAATTCCAATGGTACTTCTATTTGCTCCCGACCTATTACTTTCAATCGTATTCCTATCATAATCCACCTGAGATTTCGACCAGGTTTCTTCATTTGCCAGTCCCAGCTCATTGCCAATCCACCTTACTGTTGTATAAGCCTCTGCCCCAAACAAAAGACAATCGTCATCATAACCGGCTTCTTTTCCCTCATATTTCTGGATTGTTTTAAACCAACGGACAAAATCATATTCCTGATATTTGGAAGAATCTCCTTTCGCTCCATCCATCCAGACTTCTACAAAATGTCCATTATTGCCGTATTTCGGGCTGCTGAGAATTTCTTCCAACTGATTATCATAATATTCATTATAATCCCGTACATCCAGCTCTTCCATCTCTTCCCAGGTCATCCCGTTTTTGGGTACGCCTTTGCCGTTTCCGCTCCAGCTACACAGGGAGTTCCCATCTTCATCAAAATATCCATAACTTGGTTCTGCAACATCCCATGGCGACAAATACAGTCCCATGTCCATATCATGCGCTGTACAGGCAGCAGAAATCTCTGCCAGAATATCTCCTTTACCATTTTTATAATCAGACTCTGCCACATCATATTCTGTCCATTTGCTGTTCCAAATGCAGAACCCGTCATGATGCTTTGCTGTCACAATCAATTTTTTAAATCCTGCTTCCTGTAATGCCATTACCAGAGTTTCCGCGTCAAAATCATTGGAAAGGGGAAAAAGTTCTGCCGGCGTCTGGCCTTCATAAAGCCATGTCTGGGAATTCTGATTAAAACCCCATTCATATCCGGAATATGTATTCGGCCCAAAATGGCAAAACGCCGCCAATTCCTCTTTCTGATATCGATACTGATTCGGACTCGGCAGCGCTCCCCATGGGGAAGGCGGCGACACTGCATCGTCTGATAACTCTGCCACTCCCACAGAACCTCCCTCTTCTGCCCGGACGAACAGATTATCATTTACACCCATTCCCAAAATCATAGACGCAGTCAATATACCTGCCGCAAGTTTTTGCATTCGTTGTTTCATAAATACCTCCTAAAACGATTTCATCTTTTCCCTTCAAGTTTTGTCCATGTTGCTCTAATTGCCTTTTATTTTACAATGTTTTTTATATATTTTCAACAAAAGATTGCCTTTTGTGTAGTTCAGCGCCGTTTCATTTTCTGCAGCATCTCCTTATCCTCTGTAGAAACACGAAACGACTCTCTCATTTTCTGTATGGATTTGTTAAAGGTCCAGTCATCCAGACGATTATTCAGAAGAAATGCATACAGAAAATGAGAGAGTCGTTTCGTGTTTCTACAGAGGATAAGG
>CANODN010000148.1 GCA_947564765.1 uncultured Roseburia sp.
AAAACTTGACTTTTCAAATGTGAAAATATGAAAACAGATTTGAAAAGAAATCTGAAATTTTAAGCAAAACTTGTGAAAACATTGAAACAATGCTATACTTCCTACTATACCCTTCGGCTGGGAGATGGAATTCTTTTGGTCAAACAGTAATTACGGGAATGATTTATGAAATAAGAGTGTACTGACTGCCTGAATGCCAGACGGTCAGCATACCGGTAAGCAGGAGGCAGCTATGAAAACCGAATTTGATATTACGCTTAGCAGCAAAGATATGTACCGGTTCAGTATGTATCATGCTTATACAGGAAGCCAGGGGATCATATCGATTCTTATTGCGGCTTTGTGTTTTTTTGCGGCAGTTACGACAAGGGATTCCGTAGAGTGGATGTATACCCTTTTGTATGCGGGATTTGGAGTCGTGTTTCTTATTTACATACCATGCAATCTGTATCTTCGGTCCAAACGGCAGATTTTGGCTTCGGATGTATTGAAGCATCCGCTGCACTACAGAATAGACGAGGAAGGAATCCATACCTCCCAGAAGGAAGCAACGGCAGACCTGCCGTGGGATCAAGTGTATAAGCTGGTATCCACCAGACATAATGTATTGATATACAGTACCAGAGTAAATGCATTTATTCTTCCTAGGGATCAGATCCGGAAAGAATATGATATGGTGCAGCAGATTGCAGCGAAGCATCTCCCAACATACAGATTAAAAGTAAAATAAAGGACAGCGTATGAATACAATATATGAAACCTTTTCTCCAAAGGAAACAGCAGAATTGGGCAGAAAGCTTGGAGAGAATGCATCGCCCGGAGATGTTTACACACTGATCGGAGATCTCGGCGCAGGCAAAACTATCTTTACCCAGGGAATTGCAGAAGGACTCGGAATAAAAGAAACCGTAAACAGTCCCACATTTACCATTCTGCAGGTATACGAAAGCGGCAGAATGCCATTTTATCATTTTGACGTCTACCGGATCGGTGACATCGAAGAAATGGATGAGATCGGATATGAGGAATGCTTTTACGGCAATGGGCTGTGTATGATTGAATGGGGAAATCTCATTGCAGAGATTTTGCCAAAGACCAGAAAAGACATTACCATCGAAAAAGATTTGGAAAAAGGCTTTGACTATAGAAAAATTATTATTTCAGAGGTAACAGAATGAAACTATTAGCGCTCGACTCTTCCGGACTGGTGGCAAGCGTTGCAGTTATTTGGGATGAGATTTTATCCGGTGAGTTTACCATTGATCATAAAATCACCCATTCCCAGACATTGCTCCCCATGCTGGAGGAACTGGCAAAAGTAATTGAATTGGATCTTAATACATTAGATGCGGTTGCCGTAGCAGGCGGACCGGGTTCTTTTACGGGACTTCGCATCGGCTCGGCAACAGCAAAGGGGCTGGCATTGGCCCTTGAAAAACCCCTGATACAGATTCCAACAGTAGATGCTCTGGCATACAATCTATGGGGGCATAAGGATATCGTCTGTCCGCTTATGGATGCAAGAAGAAACCAGACCTATACAGGACTGTACCGGTTTTGCGACGGCCGTATGCAGACGATAAAGGAGCAGTGCGCCGTAGATATCAGTACTATTATAGATGAGATTAATCAGCGCAAAGAGGCGGCCGTCTTTTTGGGAGATGGTGTACCGGTATTTAAAAATTATATCGAAGAACATATTCTGGTGCCCTATACCTTTGCACCGCCTCATTTGTCCAGACAAAGGGCAGGCGCAGTGGCGGCATTGGCCAGAGAATATTACAAAGAAGGAAAGATGATGGATTCTGCCAGCTATAAACCGGAATATTTAAGGCTTTCTCAGGCAGAGCGGGAACGTATGGAGAAAGAACATGCCAAAGATTAGGAAAATGCAGGAGGCTGATTTAGACAGGATTGCAGAAATTGCAGCACAGTCTTTTGTAAGTCCCTGGAGCAGACAGGGCTTTGCAGAGGCGCTTCCTATGGAAAATGCCTGCTTTTTGCTTGCGGAAGAGGCGAGTGCCATACTTGGTTACTGTGGGCTTTACATGGCGGCCGATGAAGGAGAGATCATCAATGTTGCCGTTTGTCCGGAATGCAGAAAAAAAGGCATAGGAGATCTGCTTCTTACAGCATTGATCGAAGAAGGTCATCGAAACGGTGTAAGCCGTTTCTTTTTGGAAGTGAGGGTATCCAATGAAGCAGCCATTTGCCTTTACGAAAAACATGGTTTTGTCAAACAGGGAATTCGCAAAAATTTTTATCAGGATATCCGTGAGGATGCCTATGTGATGAATCGGATTGACGAAGAAAGAAAATGAAAGAAATGCATCTATCGCTGAGGCGGATTTTAACAGGTGGATTTCATGATTTAGGAGAAAAGATGTTAGATATATGTTTACTTGGAACAGGGGGAATGATGCCCCTTCCCAGACGCCGTCTGACGGCTTTCATGGCAAGATATCAGGGCAGCAGTCTTTTGATTGACTGTGGGGAAGGCACCCAGATTGCGATTAAAGAAAAAGGATGGAGTTTTAAACCAATTGACGTAATTTGTTTTACCCATTATCATGCAGACCATATCAGCGGTTTGCCGGGACTGCTTCTTACCATGGGCAATGCAGAACGGACAGAACCGTTGACGATGATCGGACCAAAAGGACTGGAAAGGGTCGTGGGGGCATTAAGGATCATAGCGCCGGAGCTTCCCTTTGAGATCCGTTATATAGAATTGAATGCGCCGGAAGAGGATATCACGATCAACGGATATCATCTCCACGCCTTTCGGGTGAATCATAATGTGATTTGTTATGGATACAGCCTGACGATACCAAGAATCGGCCGGTTTCGTCTGGAAGAGGCAATGGCCCGTAATATACCGAAGAAATGCTGGAACCGCCTGCAGCATGGAGAAACAGTGGAGGATGACGGTGTTATTTATACGCCGGATATGGTGCTTGGTCCTGCCCGTAAAGGAATCAAAGTGACCTATTGCACCGATACCAGGCCGACGGAAAGCATTGAAAAGTCAGCCGGTGAGTCCGATCTGTTTATCTGTGAAGGCATGTATGCAGAAGAAGAAAAACTCATAAAAGCCAGACAGTATAAGCATATGACCTTTTACGAAGCGGCAGAGCTTGCAAAAAAAGCAAACGTATCCGAATTGTGGCTGACGCATTTCAGCCCTTCGCTGGTACGGGCGGAATCTTATATGCCGAAGGTTTTAAAAATTTTTGAAAAAGCGAGCCTGGGATTTGATGGAAGAAGTGTAGAATTGGATTTTGAGGAGGGGCAGCAATGAAAAGAATCAGAACAGTGATCATCGGAATTGTTTGTATCACGCTGGTAGTGGGATATTACTATTATCTTTCCCATAAGGAAGCTGCAGATACAACGGAAGTGACAGAAGTGCAGAAAGTAATTTTAAAAGATCTCGACGGAAAATCTTATCCTGAAACGCCTCGGGAAGTGATTAAATTTTATAATCGTATTTTGTGCTGCTATTATAATGAAGAGTATACAGACGATGAATTTCATCAGTTGGCAGACCAGGCGCTTGCATTAATGGATCAGGAACTGGCAGACAATAATCCGCCAGAGCAGTATTATATGCAGGTGCAGGCAGAGGTGGATAATTATCAGGAACAGAAGAAAACTATTAACAATGCATCTGTATGCAGCAGTAATGAAGTAGAATTTGCCAAAACAGCAGACCGGGAATACGCTTATGTAAAAGCATCTTATTTTGTGAGGGACAAAAATGGTTTTACAAAAAGCAACCAGAATTATGTACTGCGCAAAGATGATGACAATCACTGGAAGATACTGGCTTTTGAACTGGTAGAAGGAGCTGCCGAAGATGAATAATCAAAAAGAGATTAAAATTCTTGCAATCGAAACATCCTGTGACGAGACGGCGGCAGCAGTAGTGGTAAACGGAAGAGATGTACACTCCAATATTATATCCTCCCAGATCGCACTGCATACGCTTTACGGAGGCGTCGTGCCGGAAATCGCCTCAAGAAAACACATCGAGAAGATCGATCAGGTCATTACAGAAGCTTTAAAAGAGGCTGAAATGACATTGGATGATATTGATGTAATCGGAGTTACCTATGGCCCCGGACTGGTTGGCGCGCTTTTAGTAGGCGTAGCAGAGGCCAAAGCCATTAGTTATGCAAAGCAGATTCCACTGGTAGGCGTGCATCATATAGAAGGGCATATCAGTGCAAATTATATCGAAAATAAAGAATTGGAACCGCCGTTTTTATGTCTGATCGTATCCGGCGGGCATACGCATTTGGTAAAAGTCAATGATTACGGAAGCTATGAGATTCTTGGGAGAACGGTAGATGATGCTGCCGGAGAAGCCTTTGATAAAGTGGCGCGGGCCATCGGTCTTGGATATCCCGGAGGACCTAAAATTGAAAAAGTATCCAAAGAAGGGAATCCTCAGGCGATTCGGTTCCCAAGAGCTCATGTATCGGGGGAATCTTATAATTTCAGCTTCAGCGGCATGAAATCGGCCGTGCTGAATTATCTGAACAGCTGTCAGATGAAAGGAATTGAAATTGTACAGGCGGATGTTGCCGCATCTTTTCAGCAGGCAGTGATCGATGTATTAACAGGTAATATTCGCAAAGCATTACAGGAAACAGGCATCAAAAAATTTGCCATTGCAGGAGGCGTTGCTTCCAACGGAACCTTAAGAGAGGCAGTCAAGAATGTTTGCGGCAGCTATGGCGCAGAATTTTACAGTCCGTCTCCGATTCTTTGTACAGACAATGCAGCTATGATCGGGGCAGCGGCATACTATGATTATCTGGCAGGAGTCCGTTCCGGGTTAGATTTAAATGCCGTTCCGAATCTCAAATTAGGAGAACGATAATGGAAAAAGAGAAAATCACAGCAATTGTACTGGCAGGCGGCAGCGGTAAGCGAATGGGCAGCGCCTGTAAAAAGCAATACATGCTTTTGGGGCAAAAGCCGCTTCTTTATTATTCTTTGAAAACATTCCAGAAAAGCTGTATAGACGAGATTGTTTTAGTTACAAATGAACCGGAATATTGCAAAAATGAGATTATTCAGAAATATGATCTGAATAAGGTGACAAAGATCGTATCCGGCGGTGCAGAACGCTGGCATTCTGTTTATGCAGGGCTTCTCGCGGCAGAACAATGCAGCTATGTACTGATCCACGACGGTGCGCGGCCTTTTGTAACAGAGAACATGATCAACGATTCTCTTGCGGCAGTGAGAGAATATCAGGCGTGTGTCATAGGAATGCCGGTGAAAGATACGATTAAGGTCGCAGATGAAAGAGAATTTGCCGAACAGACGCCGGAGAGGGCAAAAGTCTGGCAGATACAGACGCCGCAGACATTTTCTTATCCATTAATCTGGAAGGCGTACCAGAAAATACGAAAAGAACAGCCCAGAGGAATTACGGATGATGCCATGGTGTTAGAATACGGAAATTTCGCTAAAGTAAAGCTGATTCGGGGCTGTTATGAGAATATAAAAATTACAACACCGGAAGATATGGAAATTGCAGAATTGTTTTTGAAAAAAGTAGTTGACAAGTAGCTGTAAATGATGTTAATATTATTTTCGCACTGATTATGAAATAGATGTGCATTTGGAGAAGTATCGAAGTGGTCATAACGAGGCGGTCTTGAAAACCGTTTGTCCGA
>CANODN010000149.1 GCA_947564765.1 uncultured Roseburia sp.
TGATATGAGGTCTCGGGGTCGCTTTTAAAAACAGCACTCTGTTTTTGACGTTATTACCGGAATTGTTTTCTCTGTTTTTATGTATGCCCTTGTTTATTCCAGAGACCTGCTGCGCATCGGAGTTTCCAAACCTTCTCTGGAAAACCGCATCCGGCGTGTATAGACATGTACTATCCTGATTTCGGATTTTGCATCAAATGGCAAAATCCGAAACAACAATAAATACCGCATTTACCACAATTTCAATAGTGAAATAATTTTTTTCGCCGCCTTATAAGGCGGCGTTTCCAATTCTTTTACCGCATTTTTCAACTCTTTACGGATTTCAATCTGCTGAGGACAATGGGTTTCGCATTTTCCGCAGCTAATGCACTGCGACGCGCTGCTTTGATTTTTTCGGAAGGCTGTACACTGCAGATATTCTTTTCTGGCTCCGCTTTTTGTTTCCGAATACATTTCATTATAACAACGGAAGGTCACCGGAATATCCACCCCTTTCGGACAAGGCATACAGTATCCGCATCCGGTACATCCCACTTTCACTGTTTTTTTGATTTCTGCTTTGACTTTTTCCACAAGCTCACGGTCTTCCTGAGAAAAATGTCCCGGCCCTGCCTTCTCTGCCGTCTTTATATTTTCCTCCAGCATTTCCATAGAATTCATGCCGGAAAGAACACAGGTCACCTCTGGCTGGTCATAGAGCCACCGGAAAGCCAGTTCTGCCGGCGTTCTCTTAAGGGCGTCTTCCTGGAACAATTTCTTCGCGCTCTTTGGCAGCAAATGCACCAGCCTTCCACCCCGCAAAGGCTCCATAATAATCACCGGCAGGCCTTTTTCCGCGGCATATTTCAGTCCTTCCCTTCCGGCCTGACTGTTTTCATCCATATAATTATACTGAATCTGGCAAAAATCCCAGTCATAGGCATCTACCAGCTGTTTAAACATGGCCGTATGGCCGTGATAGGAAAATCCGATATTCCGAATCGCGCCGCTTTCCAATTTGGAATGAATCCACTCCACAATACCCATTTTCTTTAATTTTTCCCAGGTATCCGTATCGGTGAGCATATGCATCAGATAATAGTCAATATAATCTGTTTTCAGTCTGCGCAGTTCTTCCTGAAATGTTTTTTCCACGCCTTCTATGGATTTGATCATATAATGAGGCAGCTTTGTTGCAATATAAACCTTTTCCCTGCAGTGATTGCGGCTTAAAATTTCTCCCAGAGCAGCCTCGCTGCCCGGATAAATGTATGCCGTATCATAGTAATTAATCCCTGCTTCTATTCCGTGCATAATTTCTTTTTCTGCTTTTTCAAGATCAATACCACTTCCTTTTCTTGTAAAACGCATACAGCCGTATCCCAATACGGACAATTCATTTCCTTTTCGGTCTTTTCTGTACTGCATATTGCTCCTCCTTATACGATCACACTTACATACCCGGCTTTTCTATTCCGTCCATAACACGTTTTATCTTCCTTCCGCTGCCAGCTCCTCCACCTCATCCAGCCATATTCGGGCACAAGCATCGGAAGGCATCCGCAAATCCCCCCGCGGAGATACTGCAATCGTTCCCACCTTCGGACCGTCCGGCAGACAGGAGCGTTTAAACTGCTGGGAAAAGAATCGATAATAATAATTTTTAAGCCATTTATAAATAACGTCCTCCTCATAAACCTCAGAAAACGCCTTACAGGCCAGACGATATACTTTCTTCGGCGGATATCCGAACCGCAGCATATAATACAGGAAAAAATCATGCAGCTCATAAGGTCCCACAATGTCTTCTGTTTTCTGGGCAATCTCCCCGTCCTGCGGTGGCAGCAGCTCCGGACTGACCGGCGTATCGAGCACGTCTAAAAGTACTGTTTTTAAGGCTTCATCCGGACAGGTATCCGCATAATAACGCACCAGATGACGTACCAGTGTTTTTGGCACCGATGCATTCACGCCGTACATAGACATATGGTCTCCGTTGTAAGTGGCCCAGCCCAAAGCCAGCTCTGACATATCTCCTGTTCCGATCACCATACCGCCCTCTTTATTTGCGATATCCATTAAAATCTGCGTACGCTCTCTTGCCTGGGCATTTTCATAGGTAACGTCATGCTCCGTTGGATCATGGCCGATATCTGCAAAATGCACCTCTACAGATTCCTTGATGGAAACCTCCCGAAACGTTACGCCCAAGCTCTTTATCATACTGACTGCATTGGTATAGGTACGGTCTGTCGTTCCGAAACCGGGCATCGTAACGGCTATGATTCCTTTGCGGTCAATTTTTCGCAGATCAAAGGCGCGAACCGTAACCAACAGAGCCAGCGTCGAATCCAATCCACCGGAAATACCAACGACTGCGCATCTGCTTTTTGTATGCTTCAATCTTCCGTAAAGCCCCATTGCCTGGATTGTCAGAATTTCATCACAACGCTTGTCTCTTTCTTCTTTTTTCCCCGGAACAAAGGGCGCAGGATCTATAAAACGCGTCAGCTCTGTGTCTTCTGCTTTTAATGAAAATTCAATTTCTTCGTATTCTGCCGCATCCTGTTTTGCCTCAAAGGTGGTATTCCTTCTCCGCTCCTCCCACAGCTTTTTCAGGTCGATTTCCGTATAAACCGTTTCGTTTTCAAAGCGTTTGGACTCTGCCAGAAGCGTCCCGTTTTCTGCAATGATATTATGACCGGAATATACCACATCCTGGGTAGACTCTCCGTTGCCTGCACCTGCATAAATATATCCGCAAAGCAGCCTTGCCGACTGTCCGCAGACTAAATTTCTCCGGTAAACATCCTTGCCGGCCGCCTCGTCACTGGCGGAAGCATTGACAATTAAAACCGCCCCGGCTAACGCATGATCGATACTGGGCGGATTCGGCGCCCACAAATCCTCACAGATCTCTGCGGCAATCGTAAGCTCCGGCATGGTATCGCAGACAAACAAAAGATTTCTTCCCATGGGCACGATCTCATTCCCGATATCGATATAAACAGTTTCTTCCATTCCTTTGGTAAAATAACGGGCTTCATAAAATTCGTTATAATTCGGCAGAAACGTCTTTGGCACAAGGCCTAAAATTTCTCCATCGCTGAGAGCCGCCATGGCATTGTAAAGCTTTCCCTTATAGGAAACCGGAAGTCCCGCAAATACAATTGCATCTGTTTCTTTGGTACAGTCTGCAATTTTTTTCAGTCCCTCCATAGCCTGCTCTAACAAAAGCTCCTGCAAAAACAGATCCCCGCAGGAATAGCCGGTAATGCACAGCTCCGGAAACACCATCACCTTCGCTCCGTTCCGTCCGCATTCCCTGATCTGTTCACAAATATGGTCTGTGTTATATTTCGTATCCGCCACCTTTACTTTTGGTGTAACGGCGGCTGCTTTGATATATCCGTCTTTCAATTTCCTATCTCCTCTTTCCTGTCTTTTTATGACATAGTGGTATGGCCGGAAGCTATTTCCTTTAATTCCTCTGTGTCAAAATGATACGCGGTATTGCAAAAATGGCATTTCACTTCGATTCCTTCTCCGTCTGCAATCATTTCATCCAAATCTTTTTTATTAATTGCCGCCAAGGATTTTGCAATCTTCTCTTTGGAACAGTCACAATGAAACTGCGCCGGAATCGTCTCTGTCACCTCAAAAGGAATATCCCCTAAAACTTCCTTTAACAAAAGCTCCGGTGTATCGCCTTTTTCCAGAAGCGCCGTAATACTTTCCATTTCTGCAATTCGCTCTTCCAGTTTGCAGATCGTTGCTTCATCGGTAAAAGGCATCAGCTGCAGAATAAATCCGCCAGCCTGCTTTACTGTATTATTTTTGTTCATCAATACGCCAAGGCCTACCGAAGAGGGAATCTGTTCCGAAGATGCAAAATAATAAGTCAGATCATCTGCAATCTCTCCTGTTTTCAACTCTGTCTGTCCCACGTATGGTTCCTTCATTCCGATATCCTTAATAACGCTCATCACACCAAGGCCTAATGCGCCTCCCACATCCAGTTTTCCGTTCTGATTGGGCGGAAGAATGACATCCGGCATTCCCGGATATCCTTTGACATTTCCCTTTGCATCTGCCGTAACCAGCAGCGCTTTTGCAGGGCCGCTGCATTGAATCTGTATTGTCAGAAGATCTTTATCTCCCTTCATCATCGCTCCCATCATTGCCGCTCCGGATAAAAGCCTGCCAAGTGCCGCTGTCATAATCGGACTTGTATTATGATGCTTTCTTGCCGTCTCTGTCAATTCCCTGGATGTTATTGCAAACGCGCGGATCTGTCCGCCTGCCGCCGTTGCCCGTACCATATAATCTGCCATTTCTATACTCCCTTCCTTTTCGTACATTCCCTTGCAATCACATATACCCGTTCGCAGTCCTCTTTTGGAATTTCTTCTGAAAAAGCCTCATAACAGGCTACCCATTCCAATCCGGCCTGTTCCATGAGCTCCCTAACCCTTTCCAAATCATAGCCCCGTTGAAAATGGGTTTCTTCATATTTTCGATATCTGCCGTCTTCTTCTTTGATAAAGAGTGTCAGGTCATACTCGTTGATCTGTTCTGCTTCATCGTAATAGTTCTCCCAGATAAAACTGCCTTCCTCCCGGTTTTCACAAATGGTGGTCTCTCCCAAAACTTCTTTATATTTATATATCGTGTTCAAATCAAACAAAAAGATACCACCCGGGTCCAGATAATTGTTGACCAGTTTGAATATGGTAAGCAGATCTTCTTCCTCTGTGATGTAATTCATGGAATCGCAGATGCTGACCACTGCCCGAACGGTTCCGTAAAGTTCAAATTCCCGCATATCCTGATGCAGATATAAAATATCCGTATCTGTTTTCTCCTGCTCTTCTTCCCATGCTCTGGCAATTCCAAGCATTTCTTCTGACGCATCCACGCCGATCATATCATAGCCTGCCTTTGCCAAAAGCCTTGTCATCTTTCCCGTCCCGCAGCCAAGCTCCAATACAAGCCCGTCTTTGATATGGTATTTGCTTAATATCTTTGTCAGCGCCCGGCTCCAGTCTTCATAGGGTACATTGTCCATAAATAAGTCGTATACTTCTGCAAATCCGCTGTATGCATTCATTTGGTATTCCTCTTATAATAACTGATATCCTGGTATCATTGCAATTTTCTACCTGTTAATAACCGCAGTTATGCTGTTTTCTGTTTCAGGATAATATGCTTCTCTATATTTTCCCTGACTCCACCAGCATACTGTACAAAAATCTCCTGCTTTATATTTTTGTCAAGCTTAGCATAAAGAAATACACATTGCAACTAAAAAATAACCGTCTTTCCTTCCGCCCTTGCATATTTCTCCGCCCTCCATTATACTAAATCTATACCTTATGAAACCGCTCTGAAAGAGCGTGCCATACTGGGATGACCAGAGAGTATACATGTAAAAAACGTTCAAACGAACCAGGAGATAAACCATGCAGGAAAACTACGAACATTATATCTCAAGAAACATCAAAAGCCTATACCGTAAACGACTGATTCCGCCTATACTGTATTTGATTTTTTCTATATCCCTCTTTTGGATACTGCCGATTGGCTCTGTTCTTTTTCCGGCAGAGCTTTCTGATATTTCTTGAGATATAATGTTCGTAGTTTTACTTCATTATTCTCTTTTTCAATTTTGTCATATCCCATATTTTTAC
>CANODN010000150.1 GCA_947564765.1 uncultured Roseburia sp.
AAGTCAATCGGTATAATCAACGGCTCTGTCTTGTCTATTGTAAATTGAATTGCTTCTTTCTTTTCTGTATTTTCGTTCCTATTTCCGCACAATTCCCGCCGTATCAATAAAATCATAAGGTGTCTGCTGATATACGTAGTAATTGAGCCAATTCGAATATAATGCATTGCCATGGCTTCTCCACTGCAGATGCGGACGCATAGCAGGATCATCATCCGGATAATAATTCTTTGGCATTGCAATATCAATCCCTTTGCCAATATCCCGTTTATATTCTTTATCCAATGTGATCCTGTCATATTCCGGATGCCCCATGACAAAAATCCGCCTTCCTTCATCTGCAATCGCCAAAAATACACCTACTTCCTCTGACTCTGCAAGAATCGTCAGGTCCTTTACCGCCCGGATATCTTCCGTCCGATTCTCGGTATTTCTGGAATGAGGCGCCATAAAACGATCGTCAAATCCTCGTACCAGAGGCACCTTCCGGTTTCTGACACAATGTTCAAAAATACCGGATACCTTCTGATCAAGGATATGCTTTCGAATCCCATAATGATAATAAAGTCCGGCCTGGGCTCCCCAGCACAAATGCATGGTGGAGGTCACGTTTGTTTTGCTCCAGTCCATAATCGTACAAAGCTCGTTCCAGTAATCCACCTCTTCAAAATCCAGCATCTCCACCGGCGCCCCTGTAATAATCAGCCCATCAAATCTCTGCTCCTTCACGTCAGGAAACGTCTGATAAAATTTATTCAGATGGCTCATGGAGGTATGCTTGGATTCATGACTTGTAACCGTCAGAAACGTAATATCCACCTGCAGCGGCGTATTGGACAAAGAACGTAAAAGCTGCAGCTCTGTCTCTTCCTTTAAAGGCATCAGGTTCAAAATTGCAATGCTGATCGGGCGAATATCCTGATGCATGGCCCGGTTTTCATCCATGACAAATATGTTTTCTTTTTCTAGAATCTCTTTTGCCGGTAAATCACTTTGTGTACGAATCGGCATATCCGCACCTTCTTTCTATTATAATTTATTACTTTTCTTTTGTCATATGAAGCAGTTCTTCTTCGGAAATGATAGAAATTCCCAAATCCTGCGCTTTTTTTAATTTACTTCCCGCATTTTCTCCGGCCAGAAGGTAATTCGTTTTTTTCGATACAGATCCGGTTACCTTTCCGCCAAATTGTTCGATATATGCAGCAGCTTCCTTTCTGTCCATATTCGGCAGCGTTCCCGTAATCACAAAGGTCAGACCGGAAAATATGAGATCTCCCCTGTCTTCCTCCAGGCATTCCATATTCAGTCCTTCCTGTTTTAACTGCTCCATTAATTTTTTGTTTTCTTCTTTTTCAAAAAATCGAAGAATACAGTCTGCAGATACGGCTCCGATATCCTCTACTTCCTGCAGCTCATCCGAGGATGCCTGCATCAACACGTCAAAGCTTCTCATCTTCCGCATAATAGCCTTGGCCGCCGCTTTTCCCACATTGGAAATGCCAAGTCCCGTCAAAAGCTGGTAAGCATCATTTTCTTTGGATTTTTCAATCGCCTCTAAAAGCTTATCGGTATTTTTTTCCTTTCCGATGATTCCTTCCTCAATCAGAGCATCTCTGTGATCCTTTAAGCGGTAAATATCTGCAACACTACTAATATATCCCTTTTTGATCAATTCTTCAATATAGACAGTGCCGAATCCTTTGATATCCATGGCATCCCTGCCGACAAAATTAATGATATGCCGTTCCAGCTGTGCCGGGCAATTCTCATTGGTACATTTGATATCTGCCGTATCCTTATCCCGTACTGTCTTTTCTTTGCACACCGGACAAATCTCCGGAATCCGGAATTTCTCCCAGTCAGCCGGACGTTTTTCTTTCCGGACTTCTTTTATTTTGGGTATGATCTCACCGGATTTGTATACCACAACGGTATCTCCGATTCCGATGTCCAGCTCATCCATAAAATCCTGATTGTGAAGCGTCGCTCTGGAAACAGACGTACCGCAGAGACGGACCGGTTCAAATACTGCAGTAGGCGTAATGCGTCCGGTGCGCCCCACCGACAGCTCAATCTCCTTTAATACGGATTCCTTTTCCTCCGGCGGATATTTATAAGCCACTGCCCAGCGCGGCACCTTTGAGGTTGCTCCCAGGCGTTCTCTGTCACTGTAGCGGTTGAGCTTCACCACTGCCCCATCAATATCATAAGAAAGATTTCCTCTGTTTTCACTGATTGCTTCAATGGCATTCCAGACTTCTTCCCCCGTTTTGCAGATCCTGTAATCGTCAATCACCGGTATTCCCTGTTTCTTCAAATATTCATACCCTTGTGTATGTGTTTCAAAGGTAATTCCTCTTGTCTGCTGAATATTAAATACAAACATGGAAAGCTTTCTTTCTCTGGTGATAGACGCATCTAACTGACGAAGTGTTCCGGCGGCACAGTTTCTGGGATTGGCAAACGGCTTCCTGCCTGCCAGCTCCTGGCGTTCATTGACTGCCGCAAAATCCTCGTTTTTCATATAAACCTCACCCCGGACCTCCAGATATTCCGGCGTATCTTTTAGTTTCCGTTTTACATCTCCTATCACTTTTGCATTTTCCGTTACATCTTCTCCGAAATTAATGCCGTCTCCTCTTGTCTCTGCCAGCTTCAATTCCCCGTTTTCATAGCGAAGAGACATGGAAAGTCCATCGATCTTATATTCTACCACAAATTCCGGATCTTCCAGCTGCTCTCTCATCTCTTCCACAAATTTGAAAACATCTTCTTTGGAAAATACGTCCTGTAAACTTAGCATAGGCACATTATGACGGACTAAAACCCCGGCTTTGCGCTTTGCCGTTCCCCCTACCTTCTGGGTTGGAGAATCCTTTGATAGCAATTCGGGATTTTCCTGTTCCAGTTTTTTCAGCTCCTGCATCAGCTGGTCAAATTCATAATCGGAAATCTCCGGGTTATCTTCGTTATAATAACGGTTACTGTGATATTCTATCTGCTTTCGTAATTCAGATATTCTTTCTTTTATATCCATTTCTCTGCTCCTTCTGCTTCATCAAAACCTATTCTTTATCCACAACCCTGCAAAAAAATCATACATTATTCCTTTCGGGACGCTGCAGGATTATTTTTAGAGTCAGCCAGCATCCTCTGAAGCTGTTTGTATTCTTTCTCTGTGATATGGCGATAGGTCCCCGGCTTCAAATCTCCCAAAGAAATATTCATGATCCGAACCCTTTTTAAAGTTTCCACACGATAATCGAAATATTCACACATTCTGCGGATCTGGCGATTATATCCCTGTGTCAGAATAATTTTAAATTTTCTTTTTCCAAGCTTTTCCACTCTGCATTTTCTGGTGGTAACGCCAAGCTCTACCAAGGGTATTCCTCCGGCCATTCCCTTTAAAAAAGAGTCTGTCAGAGGCCTGTTGACTGTCACCTCATATTCCCGTTCATGCATATTTGCGGCGCGCATCATTTTATTCACCATTTCTCCCTGATTTGTCATAAAAATCAAACCGGAAGAATCCTTATCCAGCCTGCCCACAGGATAAATGCGTTTGGGATAGTTGATAAAATCTACAATATTATCCTTTTCCCGTTTTTCTGCGGTGCAGACAATACCCACCGGCTTGTGAACGGCAATCAAAATCCGTTCTTTTTCTTTTTCCACAGGAACCCCCAAAAAAAGCACCTGCTGTCCGGGAAACACTCTGCTTCCCTGCTCTGCCGGATTTCCGTCTATTGTAACATTTCCGGCTTCGATCTGTCTGTCAGCCTCCCGCCTGGAACAAACGCCTGCTTCACTTAAAAATTTGTTAATCCGTATGCCTTCTGCCATTTCTTCCTCCGCTATATACAAAATACGGAGACTGCTGTCATCTGTGAGTTCCCACCGATGCTTAGGTCTCCGTATATGAATCCGATGTGATAATACAACGATTACTGAAGTAATTCTGTTTTGATAAAGCCTGTCTTATCTCCGTAAGTTACTTTTGTCCAGCCTTCCGCATAACTCATAATTACAGTAACTTTCTCTCCTGCAAAGGCAGTTGCTATCTTTTCAGCATCTTCTCCCATAGATTTTCTAATATTCACGCTCTGCTGAATTGTGATTACTGCACCTTCCTGTAATGCACCTCCGGCGGATGCGGAGGGCTGCTCTGCTTCCGGCTCTGATGTAGCTGCCGGAGCTTCCGTGGAAAGATATTCTGATTTTACATAACCCTGTGTTCCATTGCTGTAATCGATACGGCTCCAGCCATCCTTATCCTCCAAACGTGTTGTCTTCGTACCTGGTTCTAACTGGCCTAATACCTCTGCCGTCTCACTGGCCTCTGCCCGGACATTGACTTTATCGGTAGCATATACGGTTACAGCTGATGCAAGCTCTGCTGCTTTCTTCTCTTCTTCTGCCTTCTTTGCTGCCTCTTCCTCTGCAGCCTTCTTGGCAGCTTCTTCTGCCGCAAGCTGTTCTTCCTCTGCTTTCTTAGCTGCTGCTGCCTGCTCGGAAGCCCATACGGTAATATCGTTCGGTATGGTTGTTTCGATAAATGTTTTTAAATCTTCATCCGAAGCAAGCGCTGCTTCATATTTCTGCTGGATCTCTGTCTGCAGGGCAACAACATCTTCCTGCTGGCTGAAATTTTCGATAAATGCTATCACATTTTCATCTACTTCAAATTCATCCATTTTGGAATTGAACAATCCATAGAGATTATCAATGTAGAAGCTTCCATCTTCTCTTGTTCTTACATAGAAGGTCTCTAATCCCGGCGCCGTTGTCTTAATATCCTTAAATTTGATTTCCATATAAACAGATACAATATAAGAAGAATCATCCATTCCCTTCTTGGTATAGCAGGAAATGTTTTTGTATTTCTTTACATACTTGCTGAATTCTGAAATATAACTTTTCTCTGCATCGGAAACCGGATCTGCCAGCTTGGCAATCTTTTTGGTATTGCCCTTTGCATATGCTTTATAGTAATTGTTGATCAGCTCGTTAATCAGAGGATATGCATCCTGTGAATAATCCTCCGGGGCTTCTGTCTCCTCCAGAAGCGCTTCCGTCCCCTCCTGCGGCTTTTCATCTCCCTTGCCGCCCATAACATTAATCAATATAATCAACAGTAAAACAACTACAACCGCTCCTGCAATATACAGTATATTCTTCTGGCAAAACTCCTTTACAGCGTCAAATCCCTGTCCGTTCTGATTTTCATTTGTATTCTTTCCGTTATTTGTCTGATCACTCATATTCTTTTCCTCCTAACCAATGCCTGTACCGGCACACACATTCATCTATTTTTATACATTTTTCAGGCATCCTGTCATATTCCTCACTCATACCTGCTCTGGTTATCATAAATAAAATGGCATAATGTCCGTTTTTTAGGATAGCAAACCATACCTTAAAAGTCAACCCGTTATAAAAAATTAATTTGGAGAATTTGTTGACATTTCTGCACCTATGTATTATTATAATTCTGGTCTGCAACCGTAGTCTAACGGATAGAACACAGGACTCCGCCTCCATTCCAGTTTATTCTTGGCTTTTTTATTATCGCTCAAACTCTCCCAT
>CANODN010000151.1 GCA_947564765.1 uncultured Roseburia sp.
CTTGCGCCCGCGTTGTATGTCGCGTCTTCTACCGCTTTCTTCTCTACTTCCGTAACGCCGCTGGGTACGCAGACGCTGATTCTCGGCTTACGGAAATTTTTCTTGCCGATCGCCTTTTGTATAAAATATTTGATCATTTTTTCGGTAACGGTATAATTAGAAATAACGCCCTGACGCAGAGGACGGACCGCAACGATGTTGCCCGGCGTCCTTCCAAGCATCAGGCGGGCTTCTTCCCCGATCGCTTTTATTTTATTGGTATCCCTGTCAAACGCTACTACGGACGGTTCTTTTAATACGACACCTTTGCCTTTAATATAAACCAAAATGCTGGCTGTCCCTAAATCAATTCCGATATCTGTTGAAACCATGCTATGTTCCCCTTTCATCTTTCTGCAATCTATTGTGAACACAAACTGTAAATTTAATCATATTTTTGCATATACATCCTTATTATATACAAATACTTCCATTTTTCAAATCATTTTTTTGTAAAACCGGCAAAAAATCGCAGAAATTAAGAATTTCTAAAGAACTTACAATTTATCCCCCCAAAAACCCCTGAAATTTATACATTATTTCTGTCCACTCCGAAGGAGTGCGACATATTGGGATGCCCGGAGGGTATACATTATTTCTGCCGCTCCGAAGGAGTGCGACATATTGGGATGCCTGAGGGTATCCGGTATTTCTGCCGCTCCGAAGGAATGGACATACATATTTCAAACTTTTAACATACTATTATCACATTGTTCTTATAGTCTTTTCTTGTAGTAATCAATTTGTGCACCGGATTATTACACTTTTTCATAACTCATGTTCCCCGGCTAAAAGCCGGGGAACACTCCCTTCGTGATACAGAACCTCTGTAAAAGCACACGATTTTTATTTCTTTTTAAGATATTTTCTAATATACTGTCCTGTATAAGAAGCTTCTGCCTCTGCCACCTCTTCCGGCGTTCCATATGCAACAACCATACCGCCGCCTTCACCGCCTTCCGGTCCCATGTCAATAATATAATCCGCCGTTTTAATCACATCTAAATTATGCTCGATTACAATCACTGTATTGCCGCCTTCTGAAAGCTTATGCAGAATTTCGATCAGCTTGTGCACATCCGCAAAGTGCAGTCCCGTCGTCGGTTCATCCAGAATATAAATCGTCTTTCCGGTGCTTCTTTTACTGAGTTCCGTTGCCAGCTTGATCCTCTGCGCTTCACCGCCGGAAAGCTCTGTAGAAGGCTGTCCCAGACGGATATAAGAAAGGCCTACATCGTACAGTGTCTGTATCTTCCGGTGTATTGAAGGAACATGCCTGAAAAATTCCAGCGCATCTTCTACTGTCATATCCAAAACGTCATAAATACTTTTTCCTTTATATTTTACCTCCAGCGTCTCCCGGTTATAACGCTTTCCCTGGCACACCTCACAGGGCACATAAACATCCGGCAGAAAATGCATTTCAATTTTTAAGATTCCATCGCCGGAGCAGGCTTCACACCGGCCACCTTTTACATTGAAGCTAAAACGGCCCTTTTTGTAACCCTTTGCTTTTGCGTCCGGCGTCGATGCAAACAGATCCCGGATCATATCAAATACACCTGTGTAGGTCGCGGGATTGGAACGCGGCGTCCTGCCAATGGGTGACTGGTCAATGTCAATTACTTTATCCAACTGTTCCATGCCCCGGATTTCTTTATGTTTGCCGGGAATCGTTCTGGCATGATTTAATTTTCGCTGAAGTGTTTTATAAAGCACTTCATTGGTCAGAGAGCTTTTGCCTGATCCGGAAACTCCGGTTACACAGGTCATCACGCCTAGCGGAACCTCTACATTGATCTTCTTTAAATTGTTTTCTTCTGCACCGATGACCTTCAAAAATCCGGTCGGTTTTTTACGTTCTTTGGGCACCGGAATCTGCATGCGTCCGCTCAGATAAGCACCCGTTATGGAATCCGGATTCTGCATAATTTCTTCCGCCGTGCCGGCCGCAACTACCCTGCCCCCATATTCACCGGCCTTTGGACCGATATCTACAATATAATCCGCCTCCAGCATGGTATCCTCGTCATGCTCCACTACAATCAGCGTATTCCCCAGATCCCGCAGATTCTTAAGCGTCGCCAGAAGCTTGTCATTGTCTCTCTGATGCAATCCGATGCTGGGCTCGTCCAATATATAGGCAACTCCCACCAATCCAGATCCGATCTGGGTGGCCAGACGGATTCTCTGCGCCTCGCCTCCGGAAAGCGTCCCCGTAGCTCTGGAAAGACTCAGATAATCCAGTCCAACATCCACCAGAAAACCCACTCTGGCGGCAATCTCCTTTAAAATCTGCCGTCCAATCAGCTTCTGCTGCTCGCTCAATTCCATTTCCGCCAGAAACTTCTGCAGATTTTTAATGGAAAGATTGGTAATCTCAAAAATATTCTTATCACAAACAGTTACGGCAAGGGATGATTTTTTCAAACGCTGCCCCTTACATTCCTTACAGGGTGTAATCCGCATAAACTGCTCGTATTCCTGTTTCATAAGATCAGAGCCGGTTTCCCGGTATCTTCTCTGCACATTGCGGATCAGTCCTTCAAATGACACATCATAAACACCTTCGCCCCTCTGTCCCTTATAGTATACCTTTACCTGTCTGCCATCCGTTCCATGGATCAGCATATGGCGGATTTCCTCGGGAAGCTCCTGATACGGCGTATTCAGATCAAATTCATATTCCTGTGACAGTGCTTTTAATGTCGCATACGTATAGCTGGATGGGTCCGTACAAGACTGCCATCCCATAACCTGAATCGCACCTTCTGCAATACTCAGGCTTTTATCCGGAATCATCAGATCTTCATCAAACTCCATTTTATATCCCAGCCCATAACAGACCGGGCAGGCACCGAACGGATTATTAAACGAAAAGCTTCTGGGTTCGATTTCGTCTACGCTGATCTCACAGTCCGGACAGGAAAAGCTCTGGGAAAAATTCAGCGTCTCTCCATCGATAATTTCTACCATCAGCAGTCCCTCGGCCAGATTTAAAACATTCTCAATGGAATCTGTCAGCCGTTTTTCTATCCCCGCTTTGACAGCAAGACGGTCTACTACAATCTCAATATTATGTTTTTTATTTTTTTCCAGTTTGATTTCCTCTGTCAGCTCATAAATACTGCCGTCTACACGCACCCGGACATAGCCGCTTTTTTTTGCTTTTTCAAACAGCTTCTGATGCTCTCCTTTCCTTCCCCGGACAACGGGTGCCAAAAGCTGGATTTTCGTACGTTCCGGAAGGCTTAAAATCTGATCCGCCATCTGGTCTACCGTCTGTTTTTTGATTTCTCTTCCGCATTTGGGGCAATGGGGAATACCGATTCTGGCATAAAGAAGACGGAAATAATCATAAATTTCTGTCACGGTCCCCACGGTAGATCTTGGATTGCGGTTTGTCGATTTCTGGTCAATGGAGATTGCAGGCGGAAGTCCTTCTATTTTCTCTACATCCGGTTTCTCCATCTGCCCCAAAAACTGTCTTGCATAAGAAGACAGCGATTCCATATAACGCCTCTGGCCCTCTGCATAAATCGTATCGAATGCCAGAGAAGATTTGCCGGAACCGCTCAGCCCTGTCAGCACAATCAGCTCATTTCTTGGAATATCAATATCAATCCCTTTCAGATTGTGCTCTTTGGCGCCTCTTATTTTGATATATTTTCTTTCCTTCATGATATGTTCTCCTGTTTCCTTATCCGTCGTTTTCATTGCGGAATTTCTTTAATTCAATCATCTTATCTCTCAGCTCTGCAGCTGCCTCAAAATTCAGCTCTGCAGCTGCTTTCTCCATTTTCTTCTTCACTTCGGCAATCAGCTTGTCTAATTCCTGTCTGCTCATGGATTCCGGATCTTTTGCAAACTGCTGCTCTTCTTTTGCAACTTTTTTCGAGATACTGATCAGATCCCGCACAGCCTTTTTAATCGTCTGCGGCGTAATGCCATGCGCTTCATTATATTTCTGCTGAATCTTCCTGCGTCGTTCTGTTTCCCCTATCGCCGCTTTCATAGAATCCGTCATATGATCTGCATACATAATGACATGCCCCTCCGAGTTGCGGGCTGCACGGCCGATTGTCTGAATCAAAGATGTTTCTGAACGCAAAAATCCTTCTTTATCGGCATCCAATATAGCAATCAATGTAATCTCCGGTATATCCAATCCTTCTCTCAGCAGATTGATACCTACTAACACATCAAATACATCCAGACGCATATCCCGAATGATTTCTGACCGTTCCAGCGTATCAATATCGGAATGGAGATATTTCACCCGTATCCCCACTTCAGTCATATAATCGGTCAGATCTTCCGCCATGCGTTTTGTCAGCGTTGTGATCAGTATTTTATTATGATTTTGGGTTTCTTTTTTTACTTCTGCAATCAAATCGTCAATCTGACCTTCCACCGGACGAACCTCCACCTCCGGGTCCAGCAGGCCTGTCGGCCGTATCAGCTGTTCCACTCTCAGCAGCTCATGTTCATCCTCATAAACATTCGGCGTTGCAGAAACAAACAACATCTGATTGATTTTACTTTCAAATTCTCCAAAATTCAACGGACGATTGTCTTTCGCCGAAGGCAGACGGAATCCGTAGTCCACCAGTGTGCTTTTTCTGGACTGATCGCCTGCGTACATCCCCCGTACCTGCGGTATCGTAATATGGGACTCATCTACAAAAATCAGAAAATCATCCGGAAAGTAATCGATCAGCGTATGGGGTGTCGCTCCCGCCGGCATTCCTGCCAGATGTCTGGAATAATTCTCAATCCCGCTGCAAAATCCGGTTTCCCGCAGCATCTCAACATCAAAATTCGTACGCTCTGCAATCCTCTGTGCCTCAATCAGTTTATCTCTGCTTTTAAACCAGCGGACGCGTTCCTCCAGCTCCTGTTCAATTACAACGCAGGCTTCGTTAATCTTCTGCTGGGGCACAACATAATGGGATGCCGGAAAAACAGCAATGTGTTCCAGACGGTTTTTGATCTCACCCGTTAACACATCCACTTCCGTAATCCGGTCGATTTCATCTCCGAAAAATTCCACAC
Organism: uncultured Roseburia sp.; assembly: GCA_947564765.1. GTDB lineage: Bacteria > Bacillota > Clostridia > Lachnospirales > Lachnospiraceae > Roseburia_B. The sequence goes on from CANODN010000151.1 coordinate 5,095, forward strand.
GATATGCCGTATCGCTGAAGTTTGCGGGAAAGATTTCCAGGACGTCACCCCTTACCCGGAAGGTTCCGCGGTGAAAATCCATATCATTTCTGGTATATTGAATGCTGATCAATTTCTGAATCACCTCGTCCCTGTCCTTTTCCTGTCCCGGGCGAAGCGATACCATCATGTTCTGGTAATCTACCGGACTTCCCAATCCGTAAATGCAGGAAACACTGGCAATGATGATGACGTCCCTGCGCTCTACAAGAGCCGCTGTGGCAGAAAGCCGGAGCTTGTCGATTTCTTCGTTAATCGAGGAATCTTTGGCAATGTAGGTGTCGGTGGAAGGGACATAGGCTTCGGGTTGGTAATAGTCGTAGTAGGAGACAAAATACTCCACTGCATTCTCAGGGAACATCTCCTTGAATTCTCCGTATAACTGCGCCGCAAGGGTTTTATTGT
>CANODN010000152.1 GCA_947564765.1 uncultured Roseburia sp.
CTGTGTTTACCAATTTTTCTAATTGGCGTGCTGTTTCATCTGAATAATACTTTGCACCGCGCCTGTAAAATGTGTATAATAGAACAATCTATTGGATTGTTTTGGAGGGTATGGTAATGTATGACAGTATCATAATTGGCTCCGGCGCTGCAGGAAGCACCGTGGCACGTAAGCTTGCAGAAGGCGGCAGAAAAATTCTTATTCTGGAGAAACGTTCTCATATCGGAGGGAACTGTTATGACAGGCCGGATGATTACGGCATTTTGATTCATGAATACGGACCTCATATTTTCCATACCGGGGAAGAAGAGGTCTATCGGTTTTTGTCCCGTTTTACAGAGTGGTATTGTTTTGGACATGAAGTAACGGCGAATGTTCATGGAAAGCTGCTGCCGGTTCCTTTTAATTTAAATACACTTTATCAGGTATATGAACGAAAAGAGGCAGAAGAACTGGAAATGCTTTTAATTCAGGAGTATGGAGAAGGCAGCCGTATTCCCATTATGAAATTAAAAGAAAATCCCAATGAAAAGATAAATGCGATTGCCGATTATGTATATCAGAATATATTTTTGTATTATACCATGAAGCAATGGGGACAGACACCGGAAGAGATCAGCCCGGAAGTAACAGGCAGGGTGCCGGTAGTAATCTCCAGGGATAACCGGTATTTCCAGGATAAATATCAGGGCGTTCCAAAAGACGGTTTTACAGCTATGTTTGAAAAAATGTTGGATCATCCGAACATTACCGTAAAAACGTTGGCTGACTGCAGGGAGTATCTGACTTTTACAAAGGATAAGGTGCTTTTTTTGGGAAAAGAATTTTCAGGAGAGATTATTTATACCGGGGCATTGGACGAGCTGTTCGATTGTGAATACGGGCGTCTGCCTTATCGTTCTCTGGATTTTCGTTTTGAGCATTTTGACAGGGAATGTTTTCAGGGAAGAAGTGTGGTGAATTATACGGTCAGTGAGGATTATACCAGAATTACGGAATTTAAATATCTGACCGGGCAAAACAATACAGATGGAACGACAATCGTAAAGGAATATCCCTTTGCTTATACAGGAAGCGAGGGGGAGGTTCCCTATTACGCGATTTTAAATGAAGAAAATCAGGCGCTTTATCAGAGATATGTCAAAAAAACAGAGCCGTATTCAAATGTATATTTGCTGGGAAGGCTTGCAGAATATAAATACTATAATATAGATGCAATTGTAAAAAAAGCATTGCAGCTGGCCGATCAGATAAAATGACGGAACAATCGGCCAAAGGAGGTAAGATATGAAATTATTATCCATAGCAATTCCGTGTTACAATTCAGAGGACTATATGGAGAATTGCATCAAGTCTCTGCTCCCAGGAGGAGAGGACGTAGAGATTTTGATCGTGAATGATGGATCGAAGGATATGACGCCGGAAATCGCCGATGCCTATGAAAAGAAATATCCGGGAATCGTGCGGGCCATTCATCAGGAAAACGGCGGACACGGTGCAGCAGTCAATGCAGGAATTGCAAATGCCACCGGATTATTTTTTAAGGTAGTAGACAGTGACGACTGGGTAGACGAAGAAAGCTACCGCGCGATTCTTGCCAAATTAAAGGAGCTGGCAGGCGGCGATGAAACACTGGATATGATGATCAGCAATTTTGTATATGAGAAACAGGGTGCAAAGCATAAAAAAGTAATGCGGTATACATCTATGCTTCCGCAGAACAGGTTGTTTCGCTGGGAGGATGCGAAGCATTTCAGAAAAGGACTCTATATTCTGATGCATTCCGTGATTTACCGGACGAAGCTGCTTCGTGACTGCTGCTTAGAACTGCCGCGGCATACTTTTTATGTGGACAATCTTTTTGTCTATCAGCCATTGCCTTTCGTAAAAAATATGTATTATATGAATGTGGACTTTTACCGGTATTTTATCGGGAGAGAAGACCAGTCTGTGAATGAAAAGGTGATGATTAGCCGGATTGATCAGCAGATCAAGGTCAATAAAATTATGGTGGATGCATATGATTTGTGGAAGATTCCAAACCGCAAGCTGCGCCGTTATATGTTTAATTATCTGGAAATTATTACGGTAATATCCACGGTAATGCTGATTCGTTCCGGAACCAAAGAAAATCTGGAAAAGAAGAGAGAACTCTGGCGGTATATTAAGCAGCAGGACCTGAGATTGTTCCATCGTCTGCGCACCGGCATTATGGGCAACACCATGAATCTGCCGGGACGGGGCGGCAGGAAGATCTCCATTGCGGCGTATAAGATATCCCAGAAGGTTGTGGGATTTAATTAAATCGAATGAAAGATATATCATACGGGAAAAGGCGTAAGGCTTCCTGATGCGGGAAGAACTTATGCCTTTTTTGTAATGGTTTAGAAATTTTTGTTTTTACTTGACATATACCCTATGGGGGTATATAATAGGCATAAATTCAAACAGCGGAGGTATAGACATGGCAGAAGAACGGGAATGCTGTTCCAGTAAGACAAAGGAACGCTCCGAGAAGGAATACAAAGATCTGATTCACCGCCTGAACCGTATTGAAGGCCAGGTACGGGGAATCAAAGGAATGGTAGAAAAAGATGCATACTGTACCGATATTCTGGTTCAGGTGGCAGCGGTTAATGCGGCCTTAAACAGTTTTAACCGTGTACTTTTGGAGAATCATATCAAGACCTGTGTGACAAGAGACATCAAAGAGGGAAAAGAAGAGACCGTAAACGAACTTCTTGTCACACTGCAGAAATTAATGAAATAGAGGTGATAGCATGGATCAATATACGGTAACAGGAATGAGCTGTGCTGCCTGCAGCACAAGAGTGGAAAAGGCAGTGGGAAAGGTAGAAGGAGTTACCTCCTGCTCCGTCAGTCTTTTGACCAATTCCATGGGTGTGGAAGGAACGGCTGATGCGGCAGAGATTATAAAAGCAGTAGAGGATGCAGGGTATGGCGCTTCCAAGAAAGGCGGCAAAGATCAGACTGCAAAAACAGCAAACGGAAAGGATGCAGAAGAATTGTTAGAAGACAAAGAGACGCCAAAGCTTCGCAGCAGACTGCTGGCGTCCGTAGGATTTCTTCTGATTCTGATGTATTTTTCCATGGGACATATGATGTGGAACTGGCCTGTACCGGCTTATTTTGCAGAAAATCATATCGCTATGGGCCTGCTGCAGCTTTTGCTGACGGTTATCATCATGGTGATTAACCAGAAATTTTTTATCAACGGATTTAAGAGCCTGTTTCATCTGTCTCCGAATATGGATACCCTGGTGGCCCTTGGTTCTGCCGCATCTTTTGTTTACAGTGTATATGCACTGTTTGCCATGACAGACGCCCAGGTAAAAGGCAGTACGGATATGGTCATGCATTATATGCATGAATTTTATTTTGAATCTGCAGCCATGATACTGACCTTGATTACGGTAGGGAAGATGTTAGAAGCAAGGTCAAAGGGCAAAACGACGGATGCCTTAAAAAGCCTGATCCGGCTTTCTCCAAAAACAGCGGTGATTCTTTCGGAGGGAGCGGAAAAAGAGGTTCCTGTTGAGCAGGTGAAAAAGGGAGATGTTTTTGTAGTCCGTCCGGGAGAGCATATACCCGTGGATGGTATTGTAATAGAAGGAAACAGCGCCGTAAACGAATCGGCATTGACCGGAGAGAGTATTCCGGTGGATAAAACAGAGGGTGATCCGGTATCTGCCGCAACCCTGAATCAGTCCGGATTTTTAAAATGTGAGGCAGTCCGGGTGGGAGAGGATACCACGTTGTCCCAGATCATTCAGCTGGTCAGTGATGCGGCTGCCACAAAAGCGCCGATTGCAAAAGTAGCGGATAAGGTTTCCGGCGTTTTTGTTCCTGTTGTAATAGGGATTGCACTGGTTACAATTATCGTATGGCTGATTGCGGGATATGGTATCGGTTTTGCTCTTGCAAGGGGAATATCCGTACTTGTTATCAGCTGCCCATGTGCTCTGGGCCTTGCAACGCCTGTTGCAATTATGGTGGGAAACGGCGTGGGAGCCAAAAACGGCATTATGTTCAAAACAGCGGTATCGTTGGAAGAAACCGGAAAAACCGAAATTATAGCGTTGGATAAGACAGGAACGGTTACTACAGGGGAGCCTTCTGTAACGGATATGCTGCCTGCATCCGGTGTTACGGAAGAAGAACTGCTGCATTTTGCCGCCTCTCTGGAACAAAAGAGCGAGCATCCTCTGGCCTCTGCCGTTTTAAAATTTGCAGAAGAAAAAAATCAGAAACCGGAGGATGTGACAGACTTTACGGCCGTAGCAGGAAACGGCTTAACGGGAAGTATAAAGGGAATTCGCTTTTGGGGAGGCAACGCAGCGTTTATCCGGCAGTTTGTCTCCATACCGGATGACAGCGCAAGGCAGGCCGAAAGGCTTTCTGAAGAAGGAAAAACACCGCTCTTTTTTGCAAAAGAGGGAGCGTTTATCGGTATCATTGCAGTAGCGGATCAGTTAAAAGAGGAAAGCCCCAGGGCGGTTGCAGAGCTTCGGAATATGGGAATCCATGTGGTTATGCTTACGGGAGATAACGAACGTACCGCAAAAGCAGTAGGAAAGCTGGCAGGAGTAGACGAAGTAATTGCCGGGGTTTTGCCGGAAGGAAAAGAACGGGTGATTGCCTCTTTAAAGAAACAGGGCAAAGTAACTATGGTAGGAGACGGTATCAATGACGCGCCTGCCCTTACCAGAGCCGATATCGGCATTGCCATTGGAGCCGGAACCGATATTGCCATTGATGCTGCAGACGTAGTATTGATGAAGAGCCGGTTAAGCGATGTGCCCGCAGCGATCCGGCTCAGCAGGGCCGCATTGAAAAACATTCATGAAAACTTATTTTGGGCATTTATTTATAATGTCATAGGGATTCCTCTTGCGGCGGGGGTATGGATTCCCTTGTTCGGACTGCAGTTAAATCCCATGTTCGGAGCGGCGGCCATGAGCTTATCCAGCTTCTGCGTCGTTACCAATGCACTGCGTCTCAACCTGCTGTCAGTTCATGACGCGGGAAAAGATAAAAGAATCAAAAAGAAAAAGAAAACGGAGGTAACAACCATGGAAAAAACAATGAAAATCGAAGGTATGATGTGCGGACACTGTGAGGCAAGAGTGAAAAAAGTCTTAGAAGAAATCGAGGGCGTCGGCAGCGCAGAGGTCAGTCATGAAAAAGGCACTGCAGTGGTAACCTTAAACGGAGAGGTTTCCGATGATATTTTGAAAAAAGCAGTGGAAGATCAGGATTATAAGGTGACGGAGATCAAATAACAGCACCACAGATAAAGGGATTTGGATTCATAACGACAGAGTATATGGCTTTTCTCATATACTCTGTTTCTTTTGTTTAGAAAATATTAAGAAAAAACAAAAAAAGTTCACGAACTTCATATTGCTTTTGCGGTTCCTAACACCTATAATAGACAATAGCAGTCAAAAAAATATTACTGCTATACGGAGGAAGTTATGGAGAATAAGGAACCAAATAAG
>CANODN010000153.1 GCA_947564765.1 uncultured Roseburia sp.
CCACAATGCCATACGGCAGAAAAAAGGAAATCCTAAAGGATACCACAATGCCATACGGCAGAAAAAAGGAAATCCTAAAGGATACCACAATGCCATATGGCAGAAAAGGAGATCAGAATGAACAAAATTTTCGAGGAGTTTTCAAAAATAGGCATCATTCCGGTGATTGCTCTGGAGGATGCTTCGGATGCGGTGCCCCTTGCGAAAGCTTTGTCAGATGGAGGACTGCCCTGTGCGGAGGTGACGTTTCGTACAAGTGCGGCGGAAGCGGTTATACGAAATATGACAGAGAATGTACCGGATATGCTGGTAGGGGCAGGGACTGTGCTGACGACAGGTCAGGTGGACGCCGCAGTCGGTGCGGGAGCCGAATTTATTGTCAGTCCGGGCTTTAACCCAAAGGTGGTCAGCTATTGCTTGGAAAAAGGGATTCCGGTAATTCCCGGATGTTCTTCTCCCAGCGATATCGAGGCAGCAATTGAGCTTGGACTGGAGGTTGTGAAATTCTTTCCTGCAGAGGCAAGCGGGGGAATTGCGGCAATCTGTGCGATGTCCGCTCCGTATCATAAAATAAAATTTATGCCCACAGGAGGAATCCATCCCGGGAATATCAAAAGTTATCTTGATTTTCCGAAGATTCTTGCCTGCGGCGGCAGCTTTATGGTGCCGGGCGATCTGCTGAAAAAGAAGGATTGGGAAGGGATTGCAACATTGACAAAAGAGGCGGTTTTATCCATGCTTGGCTTTACAATTCGGCATATCGGCGTGAATTGTGAAAATGAAGAGGAGGCCATGGCATCGGGCAGACGGTTTGCGGATTTATTCGGAGCAAGTCTTAAGACAGGAGAAAAATCTGTATTTGCAGGATCTTATGTGGAATTGATGAAGTGTCCGGGAAGAGGCGCTCACGGACATATTGCAGTGGGCGTCAATTATGTGGAGCGCGCCGTATATCGATTGGAAAAACAGGGATTTCGCTTTGAGGAATCCAGTAAGGGATATGACAAAGACGGATGCTTGAACTTTATTTATTTTGCAGATGAAATTGCCGGATTTGCAGTTCATTTTGTGAAAAACAGTCCTGTTTCGCAGTAAACAGGATGGAAAAAAGAATGCCAGGAGGAATTGTAACATGACAAAAAAAGTAATTACATTCGGTGAAATTATGCTGCGTCTTGCACCGGCGGGATATGAACGTTTTGTGCAGGCAGCTTCCTACGGTGCGACATTTGGAGGCGGCGAAGCGAATGTTGCCGTATCCCTTGCAAATTACGGAATAGACGCCGGATTTGTGACAAAGCTTCCGGTTCATGAAATCGGACAGGCAGCGGTCAATTCTTTGCGTCAGTATGGTGTGGATACGTCGAATATTGTCCGGGGAGGTGCGCGTGTCGGTATTTATTATCTGGAAAAAGGCGCAAGTCAGCGTCCGTCGAAGGTGATTTATGACCGGGCGCATTCTTCCCTTGCAGAAGCTGCGGTATCGGATTTTGACTGGAATAAAATTTTTTCCGGTGCGGACTGGTTTCATTTTACCGGAATTACACCGGCGCTTTCAGATCATGCAGCAGAGATTTGCCTGGAGGCGTGTAAAAAGGCGAAAGAAAAGGGAATTACCGTAAGCTGTGATTTGAACTACCGGAATAAATTATGGTCAAAGGAAAAAGCGGGAAAGGTAATGGGAAAGATTTGTGAATATGTGGACGTATGTATTTCCAATGAGGAGGACGCCAACGATGTATTCGGTATCCGGTCTGAGGGAACGAAGGTGACTTCCGGGGAATTGAATAAAGAAGGGTATCGGGAAGTGGCAGAAAAGCTTGCGGAGCGTTTCGGTTTTCAAAAGGTGGCAATTACACTTAGGACTTCCATTTCCGCAAATGACAATAAATGGGCGGCGATGCTCTACGAGAATGGAAAATGTTATTTCAGCAGGGAATATCTGATGCACATCGTAGACCGGGTAGGCGGCGGAGATTCTTTTGGGGCAGGGTTGATTTATGCCTGCCTAAAGGGGTATAATCCAGAGGAAACCATTCATTTTGCAGTGGCCGCAAGCTGCCTGAAGCATTCCATTGAAGGTGATTTTAATCTGGTTTCCAAAGAGGAAGTAGAAAAGCTTGCAGGCGGAGATGCATCCGGACGGGTGCAGAGATAGATATACTTCCGGAAAATTTCCGGCGTCCGGATTTGTACAGGACCGGATGCAGAGGAATTTTGGAAGCACATACAGGAAAACGGGAGGATGATAGAGATGAATCAAAACAAAGAGACACAGGTAAATTTAAGAAAAGTGGCAATGATCGGCTGCGGATTTGTAGGATCGGCATCGGCATTCAGTTTAATGCAGAGCGGATTGTTTTCCGAAATGGTATTAATTGATGCAAATAAAGAAAGAGCAGAAGGAGAGGCCTTAGATATCAGTCACGGAATTCCTTTTGCAAGACAGATGAAAATTTATGCAGGCGATTATGACGATATTGTCGATGCGGCCATTATTATCATTACCGCAGGAGCCAATCAGAAGCCGGATGAGACAAGACTGGATCTGGTACACAAAAACGTTGCCATTTTCCGGTCAATTATTCCGGAAATTGCGAAAAGAAACTGTCAGGGTATTCTGCTTGTGGTATCCAATCCGGTGGATATTTTGACATATGAAGCGCTGAAGCTTTCCGGTTTTACAGAAAACCGGGTAATCGGTTCCGGTACCGTATTGGATACGGCAAGGCTGAAATATGAGCTGGGAGAGCATTTATCAGTAGACAGCAGAAGCGTACATGCGTTTATTATCGGAGAGCATGGGGACAGTGAAATTGCAGCATTCAGCAGCGCCAATGTATCAGGTATCTCTGTCAGCGAATTTTGTGAGCTGAGAGGCCATTATGAGCATGATAAAAACAGCAGGCAGATTGCAGAAAATGTAAAAAACAGCGCCTATGAAATTATCCAGAAAAAGCATGCAACCTATTATGGAATTGCCATGGCGGTAAAACGGATCTGCGAAGTGATTATCCGGGACGAGAAGTCGATTCTGCCGGTTTCTTCTATGATGCACGGTGCATACGGAATTGAGGATGTTGTTTTGAGCATGCCCGCCATCGTAGGAAAACACGGCGTGGAAACACAGGTACCGATTCCTTTGAATGAAGAAGAGACAGAAAGGCTGCGTGCTTCTGCCGATACACTGAAGAAAATCATCAGGGAAGTTGAAGAAGGATGAAAAAAATAAAAAAACTGAAATTTGCCGCTTTGTTGGCGGCGGTTATGCTCACTTGCACTGCCTGTATGGGCAGTGTAAGCGATACAAAGGAGACGATCCATACAGAAGAGAGAGATACTCTTTTTGTACATTACATAGATGTGGGCCAGGGAGACGCTACCTTAATTACCTGCGGCGATGAGGCAATGTTAATCGATGCCGGGGACAATGATAAAGGAACGGCAGTACAAATGTACCTGGAAAAACAGGATATCGATTCCCTGAAATATGTGATCGGCACACATCCGGATGCAGACCATATCGGCGGTATGGATGTTATATTGACGAAATTTGACTGTGAAACGGTTCTTCTGACAGAGGAAGAAAAGGATACAGCTACATACCGGGATGTGGTGGATGCAATCCGTTACCGGAATTGTAAAAGAATTGCGCCGGAGATTGCAGAAGAATATACATTGGGAAGCGCAGTCTTTACGATTTTAGGACCGATGGAGCTTTGTGACGATTCCAACGATAATTCCATTGCTGTTTTACTGGAGCATGGGGAAAACCGTTTTTATTTTGAAGGAGATGCATCTGAGAGAGAAGAAGCAGATATCCTTGAAACAGGGATAGATATACAGGCGGATGTGTATAAAACAGGGCATCATGGCAGTAAAACCTCCACCAGTGATGAGCTTCTTGCCGATGTGAATCCGACCTATGCAGTCATCAGCGCCGGGGAAGGAAACAGTTACGGGCATCCTTCTGCAGAGGTTTTAAACAAATTAAGGGCTGCGGGTGTGCAGGTGTTTCGGACGGATGAACAGGGCACGATTGTAGCAAAATCAGATCAAACAGAAATTACTTGGAATTGTTCACCCAGCGAATCCTGGCAGGCGGGAGAGCCGCATGGATCGGCTTCCGGAGAGGAAACGGCAGGAGAAGCGCAGGGATCGGTTTCCAGAGAGGAAATGGCAGGAGAAGCGCAGGATTCCGATTTGAAAGAAGAGCTGTCAGAAGAGATCAGGACAGGTGATGAACAGGAAGAGATTGTACATATTACGGAATCCGGAAAAAAATATCATGCTGCAGGGTGTTCCTATTTAAAGGACAGTGACATTGAAATTAGCAGAACAGAAGCGGAAGCGCAGGGATATGAGCCTTGTAAGATTTGTGAATAATTCCGAAGGGACAGAGCCGGGTTTCCGGATCTGCCCCTTCGGACGGTCTGTTTCTTAGAGACATTAATCTTCGATTGTTTCAAATACGATGCTGTAATCCGATTCTTCTGTAATTTCTGTATTTAGAAGTCTGGAAATAATGACCTTTGCGTTTTCAAAAGCCTTATCCAATAATCCGTTTTCAATAACCCTTTCTTCCATTGCATCTTTACTGATTGCGTCGAATTCCCGAACATCTTCAACTTTAATTTTATTAAATAATCCGTTTTTTTCATCCAGTGTTTCGATACTGTCTTCCATTATCTCATGAGATAATATTTCAGCCTTTGGAATATGTATGATAATCTTCTTTAATAGCGCATCCTTTTCTTCCGTAACCTTATTGATATCTATGCCGGCTTTGATTGAGCCATCCCATTTTGCAATAAAAGACTTTGTGGTAAATGAAAAGGGAATGTCTTTTCCGAATATCCTGGCAGGATCTTCGAATTTTCCTGCGTCCGTGTATAAATATTCTATGGAAGCAAGCTCGCCAATCTCCTGAATCTTTGCATGAATTAAACGGAGATCTACTTCTTTGGAAGCTACTTCATAAACCGCAACTGGATCGGAGAGCTGTTCTACTTCCGTTTTTAAAGCTTCGATTTTACTTTCGTATTTTTTTATAGAATGGTGCTGGAAAAGTATAACCAGACCTACAACAAAAATTATGACGATAATAATTGTTATTTTGGGCCTTTTTTCCAATAATATTGATTTGAGTTTCATATGATTTTTCGTAATCCTTTCTTCGTTTAGTCAGTGGTTTTCCTTGGCTTTCAAGGGCTTTTTCTTATGGCTTAGAAATAAGCTCTGTAATGCGTTTCCTCCTTTCTCAATGCAGTGTATGAATCTGTAATCAACAGTATAAAATTGCAGATTTAAAACTATTGAAAAATGAAATGTAACATAATATTGAAAATGTTACGTTTGTCTTTTTCTGCCCGCCATTGTTTTGCCATAAAAAGCCGTTTGCTATAATATTGTTTACAAATTTTTGTATTTTAATATATCAGACTACTTGAATACGGTCGGTTTTGATGTT
>CANODN010000154.1 GCA_947564765.1 uncultured Roseburia sp.
ACTCTTTACCAATTTTATTATCTATAGGTAATAATAATTTAACACCCTTTTCTTTTGTCCGCCGGACAGCTCGGATATGGGACGGTGAAAATCCGCTTCTTTAAAGCCGAGTCCCAGTATAATTCCTGTTACCTCACTGCGGTACATATAGCCGCCCCGAAGCTCAAATTCATGGTTCAGCTGATTGTATTTTTCCAAAAGTCTGGTTAAATCATCTCCATTTGCAGACTGCATCTGATGCTCCATGTCCCGCAGCTGCTCTTCCATTTGGATCAGATCTGTCTTGGCAGATAACACTTCCTCCAAAATACTCTGTTCTCCGGATACATCCTGATACTGGGACAGATAACCGATTGATCTGTTTTTGGCAAAGACAGCTTCCCCCTCATCCGGGGAAAGCTCCTTTACAATAATTTTAAGCAATGTAGATTTACCTGCGCCGTTAATTCCTACAATTGCAGCCTTTTCATGTTCTTCTATATGAAACGATACCTGTTTTAAAATTTCATCAACGCCAAAGGATTTGGATATATTCTGGCAGTCTAATATCATAACATCCCCTCTAATGTTTTACGGATCTCCTGAATAAATTCCTGGCTGTTTAATACGGTTGGATTCTCAATCGAGGTAATCAATGCCAGGTCTTTTGTCATTTTCCCCGCTTCAATCGTCTGCACACAGGCAGTCTCCAGCTTGCCTGCAAATGTCATCAAATCTTTATTCTGATCCAATTCGCCCCGTTTTCTAAGAGCTCCGGTCCATGCGAAAATCGTAGCCACGGAATTTGTGGAGGTTTCTTCTCCCTTTAAATGCTTGTAATAATGTCTCTGTACCGTACCATGGGCAGCCTCGTATTCATAGTAGCCGTTTGGAGACACCAGTACAGAAGTCATCATGGCAAGAGAACCAAAGGCAGAGGATACCATATCACTCATCACATCTCCGTCGTAATTCTTGCATGCCCAGATATATCCACCCTCGGATTTCATAACACGGGCAACGGCATCATCAATCAGCGTATAAAAATAAGTGATTCCTGCTTTTTCAAAAGCTTCTTTGTACTCTGCGTCAAAAATTTCCTGGAAAATATCTTTAAATGTATGGTCGTATTTCTTGGAAATTGTGTCTTTGGTTGCAAACCAAAGATCCTGCTTTACATCCAGTGCGTAGGTGAAACAGCTTCTGGCAAAGCTTTCAATGGAATTGTTTAAGTTGTGCTGTCCCTGAATCACGCCTGCGCCGGTAAAATTGTGAATGATTTCTCTTGTTTCACTGCCGTCTTCTGCCGTATAAACCAGTTCAACTTTTCCTGCTCCCGGTATTTTCATTTCTGTCGCTTTGTAAACGTCTCCGTAAGCATGTCTTGCAATGGTAATGGGTTTCTTCCAGTTCTTCACGCATGGCTCAATTCCTTTTACGATAATCGGCGCACGGAAAACGGTTCCATCTAAGATGGCACGAATCGTTCCGTTGGGGCTTTTCCACATTTCTTTGAGGTTGTATTCCTCCATTCTGGCTGCATTGGGTGTAATCGTTGCACATTTTACGGCAACGCCATATTTTTTTGTAGCATTTGCAGAATCAACCGTTACCTGATCATCTGTTTCATTTCTATGCTCTAATCCAAGATCGTAATATTCTGTTTTTAAATCTACAAACGGAAGAAGAAGCTCGTCTTTGATCATCGACCATAAAATTCTGGTCATTTCGTCTCCGTCCATTTCTACTAACGGTGTTGTCATTGCAATTTTATTCATATCTTTTATCCTCCTCTGAAATAAAATTTTGCCTTATTTTATAATACCAGTCATTCCCTGCCTGTCAAGAATATTTTTTCCAAAGAATTCATTTTGTCCACCGGAAACACTTACAAGCTCTCTACATATGATGAAGTGTAATCAATCAATAAATGGAGGTTTTCAAATGAGTGATTTAGCAGCAACAAACTGTGGATGCGGAAATGATGGAGGATGCGGTTCTATTCTCTGGCTTATCGTTTTGCTTTGCCTGTGCAATGGCAACGGCGGCGGATTCTTCGGCGGCGGCAGCTGCGGCGGCGGATGTGAAGGCGGCAACAGCTGTATCTGGATCATCTTATTACTGCTCTGCTGCGGCGGATGCGGCAACGGATTCTGCTAAGAAACAGTAAAAGCGAAGGGGCCTCTTTTGGGAGGCCTCTTTGCTTTTTATGTACTATTTTTTAATTTTAACTTTCTTTTGGCTGCTCCATGCGGAATAATAAACAGAGCCGCTTACTTTTTTGTATGTGCGGATTCGGATATAATACGTTTTCTTCTTATTTAACTTATTGATTATGCAGGATTTCTTAGAAGCTGATTTCACTTTTTTTGTTGTTGCTTTTCTGAAATTGCTGCTTGTACTATATTGAATCTCATAACCGCTTACTTTTTTGACTTTTGACCATTTTGCCGTAATTTTTTTCGTTTTATTGTTTTTCACTGATGTTAATGTGGGTGTTATTAAACGGCAAATTGTTTTTTCACCGCCAAATTCGCCTTTTATGTTTTTATTGACTGCCTGAATTTTATAGTCATATGCGGTTCCGTTTTTGGATTTTACGGATGTATCCGCATATTTTGTCACGCTGCCATTTGCGGATGCGATTTTTTCCCATGATTTTCCGGATACTCTGCGGTAAATGTCATACGATGCCGCGTTTTTTACGGGATTCCATGTGATTTCGATGCCGCCAGTTGTATTGGTGATTGCGGTCAGTTCGGTTTTGGCGAGAGATAATGATGCATTGTTTTGGTTGATGCCGGATTCATTGCCTGTACTGTTATCCGGATTATTTTCAATATCTTCCATATTTCCAGTAAAATTATAATGAATTGTATAATTATCAAAATATCCTTCTGAAAATGACTTATCTATTTTTTCCCATTGCCCCTGACTTCCTCTATAATATATATCCTTTACATTTGAGCAGTTGATATCTGTGGGACCAAATATCGGTCCAATAGATTCAAGGCTGACAGGCAAGATGATACTGGAAAGCTTATCACAATTCGCTACTGACCACCATCCGATGGAGGTTACACCCTCCGGAAATTCTATGCAGATCAGATTTGCACAGTTATTGACAATAGGAACCAATGCCATGTTTGTGCTCCCAATCGTCTCTACTCCTTTCGGTATCCTAAGAGTTATTACATTGCTGCAACCGCAAAATGCTCCGTCAAGATTCGTTACACTGTCTAAAATTTTCACTTCGCCTGTTTTTCCGGGAGGATAGCAGAGCAACTTTGTTTTTTCATGATTATATAAAAGACCATCCTGTGAAGAAAAATTCTGATTGCTGGAATCTACTATGATATTGGTCAATGCAGTACATCCCTCAAAAATGCTTCCTACATTCCATGATAAGAAAGCGTCCGTCCGTATAGTATCCATATTGGCTGGAATTTGTATACTTGTCACCTTGCTACATCCGCTAAAAACGCAGCTTTTTATGCTTGTTACGGTTTCCGGGATTATTATTTCGCCCTCCAGTTCTTTATCAACAGCTATTAACGTATGATTCTGAATCCAGAAAGAATCCGTACTTAATTTATTTTCCAGCCATAATGTCCCGTCAAAAGCATCGCCTCCTATTTCTGTATTGTCCGGCATATCCACACTGCCAAGCTTGCCACAGCCCTGGAATGCATAACTGCCTATCCGCGTCACACTGTCCGGTATTACGACAGAACTTAATTCTCTGCAGTCCTGAAATGCGTAGTCTCCTATCTCCGTCACACCTTCCGGAATATTGATATTGTTCAATCTACTGCAACCACTAAAAGCCCCACTTTCTATACTCGTCACCCCGGACGGAATGCTGACACTTTTCAAACTGTTGCAGCCGCTAAATGCACCGCTACCGATTCCTACTACCGTTTTTCCATAAAGGCTCTCTGGAATCACGACCTCTGTGTCATGCCCCAGATAACTGGTAATGATAACGCTGGCATCATCATATTCAGAAACTTCAAATACCAGTTTCACCGGCGTCTGCGGTCCTCCCTCAGTTCCGTCGGAACAAGTAATTACCGCCGTCTTCAAACGATCATTGTCATCATCAATACTGATCTGCTTCCACTGTTCCCGGCTTCCCGCGTAACTCACGGTTCTCAAGCTGTTACAACCAAAAAACGCCCCGCCCCCTATGCTTATTACGCTCGATGGAATATTTATGTTTCTCAGATTGCCACAATTGCTAAAAGCCGTTACGTCTATGCTTGTCACGCCGGACGGAATGCTTATGTTTGTCAGATCGCTGCAACCCTGAAAAGTCCCGGCTTTGATGCTCGTCACGCCTTCCGGGATATTTACGCTTATCAGAGAGCCGCATCCTTCAAAACTCCTTACGCCTATGTCCGTCACTGTAGATGGAATGTTGACGACGTGCAAATCGTTTCGGCCTTCAAAACAAAGATATCCGATGCCCGTCACTGTTTTTCCGTCAATTGTATCTGGAATTGCAACCTTAGCCTCGCTTCCGTCATATCCCGTAATGGTTACACTATCCCCCGTAATCTCATAGTGAAAACCGTCCGCTGTCACTTGCCCGTCTTCTTCTGCCGCTTGAACCGCCACCGTTCCTGCAGGACCAACAGCCGTCCCCGCCGCCAAGGTGAATGCCAGAAGAACCGCCATTATTCTTTTTTTCATGTTTCATTTCCTCTCTTTCCTTTCTTTTGCGAAAAACTTCAAATTGTAGCATTTGTTTACTATAAGTATAATATACTACTTATTTACATATTTTTCAACAAGTAGTTGCATTGCCCGATAAGGATCTCTGTTGCATTTTCATATCTCTCCTCCTTCCTGCGTGTTTCCTACGCATGTTTAGTTCCTGTTTATATAGAGAGCAGTTTGGGCAAAAAGGTTGCAGAGAATTTGAAAAAAATTTTTCGGACGGCAAAAAAGACGCATGGCCTGTCATGCGCCTTTGCGGATAAGGCTTCATTTTGTCAATCAGAAAAAATTTGACAAACGGATTTTTCTAACATATAATCGAAACTGCATCGCGTAGGAGAAATTCTACGCAATTTTCTTACCTCGGTACAAAACGCTGCCGTATATATAAAGAAACAGGAAGGATAACAGGAAAAGCCATATGAAACAAAATTTTGTATTAGATATTCACACCCATACATTAGCCAGCGGACATGCTTACGGAACGATTCGGGAAATGGCACAGGCCGCAGCAGAAAAGCAACTGAAACTGCTGGGAATCAGCGAACACGCTCCGGGAATCCCAGGGACGGTAGAGCCCATTTACTTTTCCTGCCTGTATCTGATTCCCCGTATGCTGTATGGCGTGGAAATTTTACACGGATGTGAAATCAATGTATTAAATGACGGAACCTTATCGTTGGAGCAAAACTACATCGACCGTCTGGATTACGCCATTGCCGGGATTCACACACAATGCTACCAGGATACAAAAAAAAAACATTAT
>CANODN010000155.1 GCA_947564765.1 uncultured Roseburia sp.
GGGTAAAGCTCGGCTTTCATGATATCGCCGTTTTCCATTTCAAATGTTACGATTGGATTTTGTGTCATAAGAGACCTCCTTATAATTTTCTGAAAAATATTGTAGCATATTATAAAGCAAAAACAAAGGGATCAGGGAAATCAATTTTTATACTGCCTTTTCAGAGCAGACAGTCTGAAAATTGGTTTCTCCCGAAAGAAATGCGTTGCGGTTTTATGTGTTTCTTCGTATAATAGAAGAGGATTTTGAAAAAGAGTAAAGAAACGAAGGAGAAGCAATGAATATTTACGATACATTGAACGAACCCCAGAGACAGGCAGTTTTTCAGACAGAGGGCCCGGTGCTGATTCTGGCAGGGGCGGGAAGCGGAAAGACGAGGGCAATTACATACAGAACGGCATATTTAATAGAAGAAAAAGGTGTGAGTCCTTATCATATTATGGCGATCACCTTTACCAATAAAGCGGCAGGAGAGATGAAAGAGCGTATTTCGGATCTTGTTGCCTATGGTTCGGAAGGTATCTGGGTTACAACGTTTCATTCCACCTGCGTAAGGATTCTAAGGCGTTATATTGACCGGATCGGATTTGATACGAATTTTACGATTTATGATGCAGATGATCAGAAGACATTGATGAAGGAGATCTGCAAGAGACTGGAGATTGATACAAAGCGGTATAAAGAAAGAGCGCTTTTAGGAGTGATTTCCTCGGCAAAGGATGAGCTGATCGGGCCGGAGGAATTTGCCTTGCATGCAGCAGGGGATTATGGAAAGGAAATGCAGGCTCTTGTTTACAGAGAATACCAGAAGGCGCTTCGGAAAAACAATGCGCTGGATTTTGACGATCTTATTTTTGATACCGTGAAGCTGTTTCAGACAGACCCGGAGGTACTTTCGCATTATCAGGAACGTTTTCGCTATATTATGGTGGATGAATACCAGGATACCAATACGGCGCAGTTTCAGCTGATCCGCCTGTTGGCGGACAAATATAAAAATCTCTGTGTAGTAGGAGATGACGACCAGTCCATTTATAAATTCCGGGGAGCCAATATCTATAATATTTTGAATTTTGAAAAACATTTTCCCCAGGCAGTTGTAATTAAACTGGAGCAGAATTACCGTTCCACGCAGAATATTTTGGATGCTGCAAATCAGGTGATCGTCAATAACCAGGGAAGAAAATCCAAAAAGCTCTGGACACAAAATGATGCGGGAAATAAAATTGCCTTTCATCAATTTGAATCTGCATATGAAGAAGCAGAGTTTGCGGCAAGGGATATTACACAGAAGGTGTATAAACAGGGATACCAGTACAAGGACTGTGCCATACTATATCGTACGAACGCTCAGTCCCGTCTGTTTGAAGAAAAGTTTATCGTTTCCGGTATACCGTATAAGATTATCGGCGGTATTAATTTTTATGCAAGAAAGGAAGTAAAGGATCTGCTCTGTTATCTGAAAACGATTGATAATGCAGAGGATGATCTGGCAGTGCGCCGTATTATCAATGTACCAAAAAGGGGAATCGGTGCGACCACATTAAATCGTGTACAGGAATATGCAGACTTAAACGATATGAATTTTTATGATGCCTTGAAAATAGCAGAGGAGATTCCAGCCCTGAAAAAGGCAGCTGCAAAAATCCGGCCCTTTGTATTGTTTATTCAGTCTATGAGAAGTAAGCTGGGAATGATCAGTCTGACAGAGCTTATGGAAGAAATTATTGAAACAACAGGATATGTGGCGGAGCTGGAAGCAGAAGGAACTGATGAAGCGGCGGCTCGTATTGAAAATATCGATGAGCTGATCAGTAAGATTGCCGCTTACGAGGAAAGTGAGGATGAGCCTACATTAAGCGGTTTTTTAGAAGAAGTGGCGTTGGTTGCAGATATTGACAATCTGGAAAACGACAGTAATTATGTTGTATTAATGACGTTACACAGCGCTAAGGGGTTGGAATTTCCGAATGTTTATCTGGTAGGAATGGAAGATGGGCTTTTTCCAAGCTATCCTTCCATCGTATCGGATACCGCGATAGAGGATTTGGAAGAAGAGCGGCGTTTGGCCTATGTGGGAATTACCAGAGCGAAAGAAAACCTTTCCATTACCAGCGCCAGAATGCGCATGATACGGGGAGAAACGCAGTATAATAAAGTATCCCGTTTTGTAGAAGAAATACCAAGGGAGCTTTTGGATCTTGGAGAATCGGAACCGAAAACAGAAAAATACAGATCTGTGGAACCAAATCCCCGCAAAGCAGCTTTCGCCAGAGCAAAAGCCGTTTTGCGTGAAAAACCAATGGCTTCCGGCAGATATGACCAGCCGAAGAATTTTGGTTCTCAGACAACCGTTTTGGATTATAAAGAAGGGGACCGGGTGCGTCATATTAAGTTTGGAGAAGGGGTAGTAACGCAGATCATAAGCGGCGGCAGAGATTATGAGGTGACGGTTGATTTTGATGCGGCAGGAACAAAAAAAATGTTTGCGGCTTTTGCAAAATTAAAAAAAGTATAAAAGTTTCAGAAAGTGTAATTTTTTATTTGTGAATAGGAAAAGATATGTTATAATATACATGATATGTCATGCGAAAACAGGAAAATAAAGGAATTTTTTCCAAGAATAATAAAAAGGAGTGGACAGCATGAATAAAGTAGACGATTTTTTAACAATGACAAAACTGAATGACCTGCTGAAAAAGAAGGATGATGACGAGAAGAAAGCAACGAAAATTATTTGGGTTTTTGCAATTCTTGGAATTATTGCAGCAATTGCAGCAGCAGCTTACGGCATTTACCGTTTCTTTACGCCGGATTACCTGGAGGATTTTGAGGATGATCTGGAGGATGAATTCGAAGATGATTTCTTTGATGATGACGAAGAAGAAGCAGAGGAAGACGATAAATAACCGGACATTTGAGAGCAAGCAGAAAGGGCCGCAGGTAAGCGGTCCTTTTTTCAGGCTGTCATGCATCCGGAAGACGCTGTCGGTGACAGGTTCTGCAGGTGTACGCCAGGCGGTGAATGATTTTGACCGGCGCAGGTTTGGAATCTGCCCGGCAGCAGAAAGGACGGGAAGCGAAATGAAAAAAGGAGAAGTTGCACAGGGAATTGTCAAAGAAGTGATATTTCCTAATAAAGGAGTTGCAGTGACCGAGGAGGGACAAAGGGTAATCGTAAAAAATACAATTCCGGGACAGAAGGTTTCCTTTTTGGTCAATAAAATACGGAAAGGAAAATGCGAGGGCAGACTCTTAGAAGTTCTGGAAAAATCACCGATAGAGATGACAGATTCTGCCTGCCCTCATTTTGGCATCTGCGGCGGCTGTACATACCAGAACCTGAATTATGAGGAGCAGCTGAAATTAAAGGAGCGTCAGGTGAGGGATTTGCTTTTGCCGGTGTTGGCAGAGGCCGGGAAGGATTTTGATGTTCTTTTTGAAGGGATCAAAGAGAGTCCAAAACAGTTCGGATACCGCAATAAAATGGAATTTTCTTTTGGAGATACAGAAAAAGATGGGCCGCTGGCGTTGGGAATGCATAAAAGAGGAAGTTTTTATGATATTGTAAATGTTGAAAGCTGTCAGATTATAGAGGAAGACTATCGCTGTATTTTAAAATGCGTCAGGGAGTTTTTTACGGAAAAAAAGATTTCTTTTTATCATAAAATGCGTCACGAGGGTTATTTGAGGCATTTGCTGGTGCGTAAGGCAGCAAAAACAGGGGAAATTTTAATTGATTTGGTTACCAGCACGCAGACGGAAGGATTTGATGAAGCTGCACTTTTAGAAGAAATGAAGGAGCGGATTCTGGCGAATTCTTTTGACGGAAAGATTGTCGGTATTTTACATACCAGAAATGACAGTCTGGCAGATGTGATCCGGGATGACGGTACGGATATTTTGTATGGACAGAATTATTTTTATGAGGAGCTTTTGGGCCTGCAATTTAAGATTACGCCGTTTTCTTTTTTTCAGACAAATTCTCTGGGAGCGGAAGTGCTTTATGAGACGGCGCGGGAATTTATCGAGGATTCCCTGAAGGAGAAAGCGGAAAAGAAACGGGTTGTTTTTGATCTGTACAGCGGAACGGGAACCATTGCCCAGATGCTGTCACCTGTTGCGGATAAAGTGATTGGCGTGGAGATCGTGGAAGAGGCAGTGGAAGCGGCAAAAGAGAATGCGCTGCGAAATGGTTTGTCAAATTGCGAGTTTCTTGCAGGGGATGTTTTAAAAGTGATCGATGATATTGAAGAGAAACCGGATTTTATTGTGCTTGATCCGCCGCGGGACGGGATTCATCCGAAGGCGCTGGAGAAGATTGGCGGGCGTATGGGGGTTAAGGATATGATTTATATCTCCTGTAAGCCGACGAGCCTGGCGCGGGATTTGGAGTGTTTGCAGAGATATGGGTATGAGGTGAAGAGGATGTGCTGTGTGGATATGTTTCCGGGGACGGGGCATGTTGAATCTATTGTACTTTTGTCCCACAAATCACCAGACAGCATTATAAATGTTAAGGTTGAATTTGGAGATGGCGAAGGGAAAGTGCCTTTAGATGCGATTGCAGAACGTGCAAAGAAATGTCAGCCAAAACCGAAAGTTACATATAAAATGATACAGGAATATGTTGAAAAGAAATTTGGATTCAAGGTACATACAGCTTATATTGCGGAAGTGAAAAGGTCTTTGGGGTTGACAATGTATGATGCCCCCAATGCGGTAGAGGAATTGAAACAGCCAAGGAAACATCCACCAAAAGAGAAAGTGGAGGTAATAAAAGATGCACTTAAATATTTTGAGATGATTTGATGGAGGAGAGCATATACCAGATTGCAGAGAAAATAAGTAAACTTTATCGAGAAGCATATGATGTCTATCTGCCATTGGTTGAAGATGTGTGCAGCAGAGTAGTATCAGAAGATGAATTGTCACATCTTCTCGATTATTTATTGGATTTTGCATGTGATGAAAAAATATTGGAGCTATATAAAAAGGTGTGTAGAAGATATTTATATGTATATCCGGGGTGTATCAAATCTTACATTGAAGTGTATCGGGAGATGTGGGAAGATAAAGATAGTTATTCTCTAGGATTTTCTTGATGGGGTTAGAGAATGTGGCATTTAATAAAGTTTGGTATGTGATTACAGACAGGAGGAACAATGGGGAAGATAGTTAAAGAAACAATTCATGCAAATGGAATCGATATTGGGATTTATACACAGGACTTTGAAAATGAATTTATTTCATTGACGGATGTAGCCTGATATAAAAGTGATGATCCAACAGCAGTGATACAAAATTGGATGAGAAACCGAGATGTGATAGAATTTTTAGGATTATGGGAAAGACTGCATAATTTAGATTTTAAACCCCTCGAATTCGAGGGGTTTAGAAAACAGGCAGGAGCAAACGCA
>CANODN010000156.1 GCA_947564765.1 uncultured Roseburia sp.
ACAGCATTTTCCATCTCCTGATCCTGGGGAATCATGCCCAGAAAATCCAGTTCGCCCTTCAAAAACTGCGTAACCACTGAATTCAATTTGGAAAAAACAGCATCTCCCTCTTCTATACTGTTTACTTTATTCGCAATAACATGAATATGCGTCTTTTCCTTTGAAAATACAGGATTCCGGTACAAAGCTTTTAACAATGAATAGGCATCTGTCAAAGAGCTTGGTTCCGGTGTGCTGATCAGCAAAATCTCCGGACTTGCCAGTACAAACTCCAGAACACTGTCTGAAATGCCGGCTCCCGTATCAATAATGATCACATCTGCCAAATCGTTTAATTCTGCAAGACTATGTACCAGATATACGATCTGGTCTTTGGAAAGATTATTCAGTCCGGCAATTCCCAGTCCGCCGGAAATAAATCCGATTTCCATAGGGCCTTTTGTAATAATCTCCCGCATACTTCTTCCCCGATAGATCAAATCACTCAGATTATATTGCGGAACTGCTCCAAACATTACTTCCACATTTGCAAGTCCCAAATCTGCATCAATAATGATCACCCGTTTATTCATTCTTCGGAGCCATATTGCCATATTAACTGCTGCATTTGATTTGCCGACACCGCCTTTTCCACTGGTAATCGTAACAACTCTGGCGCTTTTCGGCGACGCTTCCCTGCTTTTTTGCTTAATCACATTTCTAAGCTGTTCTGCCTGATCCATAGGCTAACTTCCTCCCAGCAACCGTTTGACCATCTTTTGCGAATGAAAGAGTTCAATGTCATCCGGCACATTTTGTCCATTCGTAATATACGAAACCTCTGCTTCCGAATACAATTTGATATTCAGTATATTTCCATAAGTCGTCGTCTCATCTAATTTTGTAAAAATAATCTTATACTCTGAAATCTCTTTATATACATCTGCTATTTCCATTAAGTCTTTGTATTTTGTCGTAGCGCTTAATACCAGATACACCTCGCTGTCATAGCGCAGATCCACGCTCTGGATCAAATTCTTTATGTCTTCCTTCTGGCTTTGGTTCTTATGGGAAAATCCTGCCGTGTCCACTAAGATCACATCATAATCCTCCAGCTGTTCCACTCCCTGATTCAGCTCCTCTGCCGAATAAATAATGACCAAAGGCGTGTCCAGTATATTTGCATAGGTACGAAGCTGCTCTGCAGCTGCGATCCGATATGTATCCGCTGTCAAAAAGGCCACTTTCTTTCCCTGCTCCACCTTCAATTTGGAGGCAATCTTGGCCAGCGTTGTCGTCTTCCCTACTCCGGTCGGACCTACAAAGAAAACGATTTTCGGCTTTTTCCCTACCAGATCAATACCCTTAGGCTGTCCGAACTTCAAAATCATCTTCTGGTATACATTAGAGAGAATATAATCTACACTGTTTCCCTTCCAATTCACTTTTTCCAACTCGTCCATAACCTGATTGACATATTTTTCATTGACCTCATTTGCGATCAGTGTCTCGTAAAGTACTTTTATAAAAGAAAGATTTTCATTCTTTTTGGGGTCCGGCTTTGGCGGTTCTTTTTCCTCCGGATCTTTTTTCTTTCCGACAGCCAGTTGTTTCTCCAGAATGCTCTGAAGGTTTTCCAGCTTTTCCTCAATCCTCTGGTCCGCACCGTCCTCTTTTTTCAAAAGACTCGCATTTCGTTTCAAAAATTCAATTGCACTCTGCTCTGCTTTGTTCTGTTCCAGTACAGCGGCAGAATCGGCTGCAGGAGGAATCTGAATCGGCTCATCTGCTGCCATATTAATGGTCTCATGCATCTTCTGCATATTTTTAAAGGCCATTCCTGCATCTACTTTATTTTCCTTCTCTTCCACAGCTGCCGTCACTTCAAACGAAGACTTCTTAAACGCCTTAAAGAAACCTTTTGGTGCGATTTCCTTGACATTCATCACAACCGCATCTTCGCCAAGCTCCGCTTTTGCTTTTTCGACCGCCTCTTCCTTCGACTTCCCCTGAAACTTTTTAATTGTCATTATCCTGTCACCATCCCAACTGACTGTAATTCAACATTAGATTCCACTTCATTGTACGACACTACAATCAAGTCTCTGAAATAATCCGATGTAAGCTTTTTAAAATACATTCTTACAATCGGCGACGTAATTATAATGGCATTTTTGCCCAGATTCTCAAGCTTTGCCACCTCTGCTTCAACCGAGGCAACAATCGCCTTTGTACGTTCCGGATCCAGCGTCAGATATGCGCCCTGCTCAGTCTGTTTTATGGAAGACATAATATCCTGCTCTGTTTTCGGATCTAATGTAATAACGCTTGTCACTTCATTCGGTGCAAAATATTTGCCTGAAATTGCACGCTTTAAGCTTTGTCTGACATATTCGGTCAAAACATCCGTATCTCTTGTCGTGGCCGCATGGTCTGCCAGCGTTTCAAATATGGTAAGCAGATCCCGAATAGAAATTCCTTCTCTTAATAAATTCTGCAATACCTTTTGTATCTCTCCAAGTCCTAAGAGCTTCGGCACCAGCTCTTCCACCAGTACCGGATTGCTCTCTTTTAAATTGTTGACCAGATTCTGTACATCCTGTCTTGTCAAAAGCTCATCAATATGCATCCGTACCACTTCCGTCAGATGCGTCGCAATGATAGACGGCGGGTCTACAACCGTATATCCAAGGCTCTCTGCCCGTTCTCTCTGCCCTTCCGTAATCCAGATCGCCGGAAGGTGGAACGATGGCTCAAAGGTAGGAATTCCCGTAATTTCTTCCTCTACATAGCCCGGATTCATTGCCATATAATGATCAAAGAGGATTTCTCCTTCTGTAATCTGTATACCCTTGATTTTAATGATATATTGATTCGGATTCAGCTGTATGTTATCACGCAGACGAATAATCGGCACAACCGTTCCAAGCTCCAATGCGATCTGCCGCCGAATCATAACAACACGGTCTAACAGATCTCCTCCCTGATTTACATCGGCAAGAGGAATAATACCATAGCCAAATTCCAATTCGATGGGATCTACCTGCAGTAAGGATACCACATTCTCCGGTTTCCGGATTTCTTCGGCCTCTGTCTCCTCCATCGCCGTTTCCTCCTCGATCTGTTCAATTCCGATATTTTTGGAAATGCTTTTTCCTGCCAGAATAAATGCCAGGCCGAGTCCCATAAACAAATACCATTTAAAAGGCGTTGTAAGCCCCAGAAAGCACATCGTAGCGCCTACAATATAAAGCACTTTCGGAACACCGAATAACTGCTTTACCAAAACAGAACCAAAATCTGCCTCATTGGAAGCTTTGGTAACCAGAATACCGGTAGCCAGTGAAATCAATAACGACGGAATCTGGCTGCAGAGTCCGTCACCAATGGTAAGTAATCCATATTCCTGGATCGCATCGGAAAATTCCAGTCCCTGGCGCATCATACCCATGGCCGTTCCGCCAACCAGGTTGATAAATGTAATAATCAGACCTGCAGTAGCATCTCCCTTTACATATTTCGTCGCACCATCCATATTACCGAAAAATCCGGATTCCGCCTGAATCTTATCCCGGCGCTCCCTTGCTTCCTTTTCCGTAATTGTTCCTGTATTCAAATCTGCATCAATTGCCATCTGTTTACCGGGCATTGCATCCAATGTAAACCTTGCCGTTACTTCTGCTACTCGCTCAGAACCTTTATTGATTACAACAAACTGGATAATGATCAAAACAATAAATACGATGACACCGATAATCAAATCGCCGCCGCCCACAAAAGAACCAAATGTCTCTACCACGTTACCCGGATCACCAGTTGTCAAAATCAGACGGGTAGACGATACGTTCAACGAGATTCGAAAAATGGTAGTAAACAGCAACAGTGTCGGGAAAAACGACATATCCAGCACTTCCTGCGCAAACAATGCATTAAACATGACAATCAGCGCAAGAGAAATATTGACTGCCAGCATCATATCTAATAATGCAGAAGGAATCGGTACAATGAAAAAAATTACTGCCGCAAGCAAATATAATGCAATACCGAAATCTGCTTTTTTCATTTTGTATCCTCCTAGTTGTTCTTAAGATTATATACCATCGCCAGAACTTCTGCTACTGCCTGATAAAGCTCCGGCGGAATTTCCTCTCCAATGTCCACATTTGCATAAAGCATACGGGCAAGGGGTTTATTTTCCACAATTTCAATCTGATTCTCTTTTGCTACCTCACGGATCTTGAGTGCCAGATAATCCTCCCCCTTTGCAAGAACTACCGGTGCTTTTGCCTCATCGGAATCATATTTTAATGCCACAGAAAGATGTGTCGGGTTCGTAATGATTACATCTGCTTTGGGAACATCCTGCATCATCCTGCGCCTGGAAGCTTCCTGCATCTTCTGCCGCTGCTTACCTTTTACCTCCGGACTTCCCTCTGTATTCTTATACTCGTCCTTTACTTCCTGCTTGGTCATTTTCATATCTTCATGGAATTTATGTTTCTGATAGATCAGATCCACAATACCGACAATCAAATAGACCAGCGCGATCTTAAACCCGGTATCTACAATCACCTGACCGCACAATATAATGGCCTGCATCAGCGGAATATCATACAAAACAAATAACTGATCTTCATTTTTCTTAATAGAAGTATATGCCACATAAGCGATAACACATAATTTTATAATGGATTTTCCCAATTCAAACAAAGCATCCTTGGAAAAAAAACGCTTAAATCCATTAATCGGATTGAATTTATCAAACTTCGGTTTCATCGGCTTGGTCGTTACCTTCCAGCCCACCTGAAGAATACTGATCAACACACATACCTATGCGCCAACCATCTCCACAATCATAGCCAGACGTTATGTGGCGAAAGAGAATAAGAACCTGTACCTGACCGAGATTGGGGAAGTGGTTAACAATATCATGAAACAATCCTTCCCAAGCATTGTGGACGTGAATTTTACCGCCAATATGGAGAGCCTTTTAGACGGCGTTGCGGAAGGTAAGGTGAACTGGAGGACGATCATTGAGAATTTCTATCCGGATCTTGAGGAAGCGGTGGAAAAGGCGGAAGAAGAGCAGGAACGTGTGAAGATTGAGGATGAGGTAACAGACGTTATCTGCGATCAGTGCGGGCAAAATATGGTCATCAAGTACGGCCCTCACGGACGTTTCCTTGCCTGTCCGGGATTCCCGGAATGCAGGAACACCAAGCCTTATCTTGAGAAGATTGGAGTTCCATGCCCGGTGTGCGGTAAAGAGGTGGTGCTGCGCAAGACGAAGAAGGGCAGGAAATATTATGGCTGTGAAGATAACCCGGAATGTGAATTTATGTCCTGGCAGAAGCCTTCCTTAAAGAAATGCCCGCGTTGCGGCAGCTACATGGTGGAGAAAGGGA
>CANODN010000157.1 GCA_947564765.1 uncultured Roseburia sp.
GCTGATGCTGCTGCAATGGCCTGATTTAGATTCTGCTGTGCCTGTATCAGAGCAGGATCTTCATCCGGCTTATCCAGATTTTCTCTTGTGTTAAGAAGTTCTTCTTTTAAACTGTTTAATCTGTCTATATCTTTTATCACGACGGTATCAAAATCAATGCGCTTTGCTTTGGTACATGCCTCCTGAAATGCTGCCCATCTTGCATCCGTATAATTCTGCTGTCCTTTTTCCAGCTCTGTTAAGGCAAGATCCAGTTCTGTGCGCAAATCTGTCTTTGCCTGATCCAAATACAATGCTTTTTCGGCATTTTCCAATGCCTTTACTGCTTCTGTGATATCTGCAATATTTTCCGCGTTCTTTGCCTCTTCTGCCGCCGCAAGTGCATCCTGGAAATTCTGCCAGACAGACGCTGTATAATTTTGATCTTCTACTTTACCTGCAGATGCGATGGCATTGTCCAGCTCGGTTTTTGCCGCTTCCATAAAACGCGCTTTGTTGGCATTCATATATCCCTGCTGTTCCTGCGTATCATTGGAAACAACCGAATCTATGAGAACATCCGCCATAGCCGCATAATTTTTATTTCCCTTCAGTACTCTGATCTGCAGATAAGTTCCATCTGTTCCCTTCTCAACCGGGAGTTCTACTACTCCGCCTTCTTTTCCGGATATTGTAATCTCCTGGGAACGTTTTGTTTCTCCTGTAATAGTATGCGAAGCCGGATCAAAGCCTGTTCCCATTATATACTGATACTTTTGAATCAGCCCGTTGCTTCCTGTTCTCTGACGGAATGCAATCCGTTCAAAGGATGATATTGTTTCTTTCGTATGAACGGTAATGACCGCCGGCTTCGATTCTGTCACAGCTGTGTCATAGCGGGAATGCCAAATAGTAGAAGCAACACGGTCTGTAACCTGTGCCGCCGATTCTCCGCTGCTGTTATACGTATTCGCCCATGCACCATCAAATGTTGCGGATGTCACTCTTTCCTCCGGGAAGGAAACCCCGCAGCTTAATGTTATTTTTTCTCCGTTTACAACGGCTGTGGCTGTAATCATCGCAGAACCGAACCCTACAAAATAAACATTTCCTTCCTCATCGACACGCGCAACATTTTTATCGGAGGAATCCCATACTACCTTTGTGTTCTTATTACTCTCATCTGCAAATTCCACAGAAAATGCAAGCGGCTCCTCTGCTGACTGTACCTCTGTTTCTTCCGGCGCTATAAGCTTCATATCCGTTCTTTCGATTTTGATATTATCCAGAACAAAATCCTGATAACCGGAAAACGAAAGCTGCTTGCCGCTAAGTCCGCGGGTGTCCGCCGCAGTTTCCGTTGAATAAATGCCGATCCAGTTATTTCCGCTTTCGCCTGCCGTAAAGCTGCATCCAAAATGCTTTGTTTCTCCCACAGACTGCGGCATACTCCAACTCTCTACATTTTTATTGGTTCCATCGCCCAAACGAAGCTCATAGGTCTGATCACTGCCCATCTGGTAGTCAAAAGATATATAATACGTCGCTCCCGGAACAAAATGAAAATTCTGAGGAATCGTCTGATAAATGATATTGTTCGACTGTGTCAGACCATTGATTTTTACAGACCATTCGCCCTCCAGAACATCATCCACTGCCTTTGTCATAAATCCTGCCGACGTATATTTTCCGTGCCATTCGGATAAATGAATACGATTATCTGCGATACCTCCGGGACCTGAGATAACAAAGGGCCAAATTCCCTGTACGTTATTCTCAAAATCATTATACAATGCCGTAATATTTCCTTCGCTGTCTTTGCCCCTGACTACGTTCATCCGGCTCTCTACTACGCGGATGTCATCAAAGTATGTATACCCTTCTCCTGCATCACGCCGCAGATTTAATGTCGCTTTCGCTCCTTTTGCGGTAAAGAAAACATACATATTCTGGAAATAGCTGTTTCCTTGGCTTATTGTTGCTCCATTCTCGGTATTGTGCTGATCCGATGATATAATATTCCGTACAAACGATTCTCCCGTATAGTTGGCGCCCAATACTTCACTGCCGCTTTTCACTGTCATATATGCTTTTTGTTCGCTTCTGTTATCTACTCCGATATACAAAGCATATTCCCGGCCTGCTTTCAGATTTGTAATTTCCATGCTGACCGATCCGCCGCCGCCAAGGCGCAGCATATTATTTGCCGCAGTGTTTTTTACAATTTGTGCATCTCCTGAAACTGTCCTGTGATTTGCAAGGTTCGTATCATTAAAGCCCATATCATAAATATACTCTGATGTCTGCCAGTCTACGGAAAGATTTTCTTTCTCGCCTTTGAAAACAACATACGGCGTTTCCGCCTCTGCGTTTAGTGTAATCTGATTGTCCGCAACCGCAACCGTCTGTTTCTCTGTCTTTCCTTCGTCCGTTAATTTATAAACGATGACATTCGAAAGTCCCTGCCAGTCCTTTGTCAATGTCCATGTGGTTTCTCCGCCCTGTGTATTCCAGTGATACATTTTCCGAGCTTCCGGCTTCAGATCTTTTCCGTTGGAATCCCAATTCCAGGGAATCAGATAGCTTTCATTTCCTGCAATCGTTCCATCGCCGCTGGTAGGCGCGCCTTGTGATACGACAACATCATTTACTGTAATCGTTCTGTTTCTGTATGCCGCCGTATTATTGTAATCATTTGACTCTCTGCTGACGATAATCTCCGTTTCATCATCGGCATCCTTTGTATTCTTAAGTGTAATCTCCATTTCCGGCGTCCAGGCTACAGCAGGAGCATATACGTCCTTCATTGTTGTGGCCGGCAGATTCACCGCATCTCCATCTACCCAGTCTACGATCTGATAATGCTGCAGATATTTCGTTATCAAATTGTGACGGAACATCACTTTGATATAATGATCATAATCCGCACGTCCCTGCCATCCTTCAAAATCAATCATATTTAAACCGCCCAAAAGAGGCATTTGTGCCGCACCGGTGCTGACCGGCCAGTCACCGATCCAGGAATCCTTCTGATGATTGCGCAAAAACCGCATCACTTCACTGTTTTCGCCTCTGGAATTAAAATTACTGTATGCCATATCTGCCGCCCAGTGCTGCAGTGTAGAATCATATTCCTGTGTCGGTCCCCACTCTGTAGCAAGACGCCATCCGAATCCGTTAATTTCCCGGGCCAGCATTCTGGAATACCATGCACTTTCCCCATCCACAGTCGGAGATGCCACACTGTTTCCCCATACGTCTACATAGATGAAGTCAAGATTATTGCCTACCTGATCGTATAATTCCTGAAAGCGCTGTTCCCTCTGTCCGCTTGCCAGATCAAATGCCGCATTGATACTGATTCCCTGATCCAGCCAGTTCCAACCGAGAGCAAGTCCGTTATATCCTCCGGAAAGCTCATCACTGAATGCTTTTGATTCCGTATACATCTCACTGCAGTTTACATGTACGCCAAACAGCGCCCCCATCTTTTTCCCTTCTGTCAGAAGTGTATTCATATCTTCGGCGCCGCCGATACGCTTTCCGATATCGCCGTAATCCGGATGTCCGGAATCATGTCCTTCCGATCCATAGCCTTTCAGCAAAACACCTTGCCCTAAACCTTCCGTATTCAGATATACCCGTTTCACACCATCTAAATTCATCAAAAACGGATTGGCCGCCTGGCTTCCGAAATTCATTGCGATACGGTAATTTACCAGATCCGGCACGGATTCAGATCCCAGCGGATTATTCATAATCGAACGGAATGCCACCGCGCCATCCTGCCAGTCAATGTCACCGTCCCCATTCTCATCACCTGTAATCACGACTTTTGCACTCGGCATAATCTCATGCTCTACCACATAAACCCGGTCTTCGCTTTCATCCTTTGTCGCATCCGTATACACCGGTACCGTAATCTTTCTGTCATAATACCACATCGTACTTGCCAGTCCCAAAGAGGTCCCTCCTTCTGTCAATGCAGAGGCGGTGGCCATCACCCGGGTATTATTTGCACCTCCGGCAGTGATATTCGACGCCACATGCGAACCCTGGTATTCGGAATTGCTCCACAGTCCGGCACTTAATTGGTCATTGGATACAAATCCATATATAAAATCCTCCGACGCAGCATTGTTTGTCAGTTTCATACCATCCGTTACATCAAAATCCCGGTCGCCGCTGACTCTTGTATTGCTGGACATCTTCGCGCCCTTCAAATGTGCATTTGTCTGGGAGCTGCGTACGGAAATCAAGCTGTGGTTCGGAATTTCAATTGTCTGAACCGGATGCACCAAAAAACCGTTGGCATCCACTTCTATCAGCTTATTTTCCACCTTTGTAATATCAAAAGATGCCGTATTCTTATCCGCACTGATCTCTGCGGTAATAACGCAGTCAACGTCCGCTCCGCTCTTTAGCGTCATGACATAGACTGCCTTTTGTTCCGAAAAAGATGCCGTCACATCTTCTTTTTCAACTGCAATTGACTGTCCGTTGATCTTGATCGTATTGATCTCCTCTGTCTGTCCGTAAAATGTCTTGCCATCCAAGTTATACTGGATGATGTACGGAAAGCTCTGTCCGACTTCTATGCTCATTTCATCCGTCGTAAGGACCTTTCCTTCTCCCAACCGTTCCATTTCACCCACTGCTTCCGCCTGGGTTTCCCGGACATTCTCCGCTGATTCTGCCGCAAGCGCTGTAACAGGCGCTGCCGTAACTGCCATGCTAAGCGCCATAAGTCCGCTAAACAGCTTCTTAAATCTTTTCACTTTCAAACCACTACCTCCTCGCCGGAAATAAATCCCCTGATTTCCTTATCTTTTTTATGATGTATCTATTATTGCATGAAAAGGGATTTTTATCAAACTCATTTTTATTTCCACGTTATATTAGAGCATCCTTGCTCTTCTCATTGCCTGCTTTATCTCTTTGATCGTACACTGTCAATCCTGGAATACAGGTTATTCTCTTTTTTCTGTCGCATTGTACGTTCAAATTCACTGCAGCTCTTCCAGTTTCTTTTTCAAAAGTGCGATCTCCTGGTCTTTTTGTGCAAGAGATCGGTCATATTCACTTCGTCTTTGTTCCATCTCCTGTTTTACCTGTTCATATTCATCACTCTTGCGGCTCAGCTCCTGGCTTACCTGTTCATATTCATCACTCTTGCGGCTCAGCTCCTGGCTTACCTGTTCATATTCATTGCGCTTTCGGTGCAGTTCTTGAGCCACCTGTTCGTACTCACTATTCTTTCGGTGCAGCTTCTCACTTACCTTCGTAAGTTCATCCATTTTCGCATCCAGTGCATAAATGTACTTCTCTATCTCCAATTCCAAAATCGGCTCTGTCATAACAACAACCTCCTTCAACAACTGTT
>CANODN010000158.1 GCA_947564765.1 uncultured Roseburia sp.
TTATTTGAAATTTCTCAAAACGGCTATTTTAAGGCAAAAGAAAACCACTCGTGGCAAACACGAGCGGCCTATCTTTTATCTGTTTTATCATAATGATTTCATTCTGAGACGCATTGACGCATCTAGCTTAGAACCGAATTGGTCCATCACATCGCTGACTCTAACCATAAAAATCAAAATTTCCGCCTACCCAGGATTCTTCTTTTGTCTGTACATAATCACTCATTCCCATGGAAATTGTGTTATTAATTTTCTGGATCAGTTCCTCTACAGAAGATGCCGTTACTGTTACGGTATCTTCATCATCCCATTCCATGCGTTCGGCATCTTTTGCCCTGTCAGCCTTTCGCTTCTCTGCTCTCTTTTCATTCGCAGCTTTCTGAGCCTCTTTTTTTTCTTCTTTCTTTTCGGCTGCTTTTTTGTCAATTCTTGCTCTCTGAGCTGCCAGAGATTTGTCAACAACTGCAAAGAAAGAAGCAGTGCCGCCGTCATTGACCTGCATGCCGTAGGTTTTTACGCTGGCTCCATTAACGCCAAGACTGTCTTTCAACTGGGAAAGCTGACTCTGGGAACCGCTGATGATGGATTCATACTTTTTACGGTATTCTTCGTCTACTGCCATACGCTCGATTTTTTCCTCGTCAATCAGCACTACCATACGGTTTGCATTGGCATATTTACCGGCATTTGCCTGTGCCTCTGCTTTTTTATCCTTGCTGACTAAGATAAAATCCATGTTGGAATATTTCTTTTTTAACTGATCATAGTATTTCTTTGCCTTGTCACTTAATTCTGGGGAACCGATCGTAGCTCCGCCTACCTTAGATTTCTTCGTATTTGTCTTGTCCGAAGATGCTGTCTGGGAAGTCTGCGCATAAGTTGCAGTTACCTCTGCCTGTGTTACTTGATTCATATCATATCCTCCTTGAACTTGTACTGTGTAACTCCGTTTACGAAAGTAAATTTCCAGGTATCCCTCTATGCCGAAATACCGGCATAAACAAGGAAACACCCTCCGGGCATCCCTCTATGCCAAATTTCCGGCATGAATAAGGAAACCGATATACCTGTTTTATGGTATATCGGCTTTTTTGCATGATTTATTAATCTATATTATAATGTCTCTTTTATTTTTCCGTAAATTCCTTCTGCATCCAGTCCATATTTGTGCAGAAGCTCTGCTGCCGGACCAGACTCACCATATCTGTCATACATACCGATTCTGGTCACTTTTGTCGGGCATGTCTCACTTAACGCTTCACATACTGCCGAACCAAGACCTCCGATTACAGAATGCTCTTCTACGGTAAATACTCTGCCTGTTTTTGCCGCAGATGCTGCCACAAGCTCTGTATCCAAAGGCTTGATCGTATGAATATTAATAATTTCTGCATCTATTCCGTCAGCCGCAAGTTTTTCTGCCGCATAAAGGGCTTCTACCACGCACAATCCGGTTGCAAAAATAGTAAGATCCTTTCCTTCCCGCAGAACAATACCCTTTCCAAGCTCAAATTTGTAATCCTCTCTGTCATTGAACACCGGAACTGCCAGTCTTCCAAAGCGCAGATAAACCGGCCCTTTGTATGCATAAGCCGCCCGAACTGCAGCCATTGCCTCGATATTGTCACTGGGATTTATGATTACCATGCCGGGAATGGAACGCATCAATGCAATATCTTCGTTACACTGGTGGGTTGCCCCGTCTTCTCCTACGGAAATTCCTGCATGGGTAGCTCCAATTTTTACATTTAATCCGGGATAACCAATGGAATTGCGTACCTGCTCATAAGCTCTTCCTGCCACAAACATGGCAAATGAACTGATAAACGGTATCTTTCCGCTGGCTGCCAGTCCGGCTGCAATTCCCGCCATATTGGCTTCTGCAATTCCGCAATTAATGTGCCTTTTTGGAAAAACTTTCCCAAATACAGCTGTTTTCGTCGCCGCCGCAAGATCCGCATCCAATACGACTATATTTTCATCTTCTTTTCCAAGCTCCACCAGAGTGCTGCCGTATCCTTCTCTCGTGGCAATTTTCGGCAGATCATTGATATTTTTGCTTATTGGCATAATGCTTCACCTGCTTTCTTTAAATCTTCCATTGCAACATGGAATTCCTCTTCCTTCGGAGCCTTTCCATGCCACTCCGCCGCATCCTCCATAAAGGAGATTCCTTTTCCTTTTAAGGTATTGGCAATAATTGCTGTCGGCATCCCCTTTGTCTGTCTTGCCTCCTGAAAGGCTGCAGCGATTTCATCAAAATTATGGCCATCAATCGTAATCGTATGAAAATTAAATGCCTCAAATTTCTTGTCTATCGGATAAGGAGAACAGACATCCTCTACTTTTCCATCAATCTGAAGCTTATTATGGTCTACAATGACAACCAGGTTGTCCAGCTTACGGTGTCCGGCAAACATAGCAGCCTCCCAGATCTGTCCCTCCTGAATCTCCCCGTCTCCGCACATAGCATAAACACGGTAATCCTTTTGATCCAGCTTCGCTGCAAGCGCCATTCCCACTGCTGCAGACAGTCCCTGTCCCAGAGAGCCTGTAGACATATCCACGCCGGGAACGCACTTCATATCCGGATGTCCCTGGAGATAGCTTCCGGTATGACGAAGCGTCTCTAAATCTTCTATCGGAAAAAAGCCGCGGTGTGCAAGCGCTGCATAAAGCCCAGGCGCCGTATGTCCTTTGGATAATACAAAACGGTCGCGTCCCTCCATCATCGGCTGCTTCGGATCAATATGCATCTCTTCAAAATATAAATATACAAAAAGATCCGCCGCCGAAAGAGATCCTCCCGGATGCCCCGCTTTCGCGCTGTATATGGAAGTAATGATTCCCTTCCGTACTTCATGTGCTATCTTCTTTAGTTCTTGTCTGTCCATCGCTGCTCTCCTTTTTTAAAAATATATATTCGTCGAAAAACATGTTCCGGCATTAAAATTATAACCCATCAATTCATTTTTACAAGCAGTTTTTGTAAATTTCTTTGATCTGCTCCAAAAATCCGTCTAAAAAAGTCGTGTTTTCTTCACCATTTGGATATAATCTCTGTTGTTTCTCGTCCTTGCAAACATATTTAAAACCGATTCCACCGCGTCTTCCGTTTTGGAACCGTTGAAGGCCTTGCGCATAATATCCACTGCTTCCTGTTCTTCCCGATCCAGCAGCAGATCTTCCCTTCTGGTTCCGGATTTGACAATATCAATTGCCGGAAATACACGTTTCTCGGAGAGTTTACGGTCTAATACCAGTTCCATATTACCGGTTCCCTTGAATTCTTCAAATACCACATCATCCATTTTGCTTCCGGTATCCACCAAAGCAGTGGCAAGTATCGTAAGACTGCCGCCTTCTCTCATGTTTCTCGCTGCTCCAAAGAACCGTTTCGGCATATGAAGGGCCGCCGGGTCCAGACCGCCGGATAACGTTCTTCCGCTGGGAGGAACCGTCAGATTATACGCTCTTGCCAAACGGGTAATGCTGTCTAACAGAATCATCACATCCTTGCGGTGTTCTACCAGACGTTTCGCCCGTTCAATCACCATTTCCGACACTCGTTTGTGATGTTCCGGAAGTTCATCAAAAGTAGAATAGATCACTTCTACGTTTTTCCCTTCAATCGCCTCTTTGATATCCGTTACTTCCTCTGGCCGTTCGTCAATCAGCAGTATAATCAAATGCATGTCCGGATTCCCTGCCGTTACCGCTTTTGCAATCTGCTTTAAAAGCGTCGTCTTACCTGCCTTCGGCTGAGAAACAATCATACCTCGCTGTCCTTTTCCGATAGGGGAAACCAGATCGACGATCCGCATAGCCATTGATACTCCCGGCCGCTCCAAACGAATTCTCTCATCGGGAAAAATAGGTGTCAGATCTTCAAAATTCTTCCGGCGCTGGGCAATACCGGGATGAAAGCCATTGATCATATTCACATACAGCAAAGCGCTGAATTTCTCCTGCTGCGTCTTAATGCGGGTATTGCCGCTGATAATATCTCCCGTTTTTAAATTAAATTTACGAATCTGGGAAGGAGATACATAGACATCCTTTTCTCCCGGAAGATAGTTATCTCCCCGAATAAATCCGTAGCCATCCGGCATAACTTCTAAAATACCGTTTACGGTTATTCCGCTGTCTAATTCGTCTCTGGTTGGTGCACCTGTCGTTTCCTGCTCAGCCTGCTTTCCCTCTGTCTCATATCTGGTCTCTTCTTTTACTTCTTTTGTCTCATTTATTGCTTTTGCTTCCTGCTCTTTTTTCGCTTCTTTTTCATCTTCTGCAAGCATCCGTTCCACCAGTTCGCTTTTCTTCAGACCGGATAAGCCTTTTAATCCTCTTGCTTTTGCCAAATCTCTTAATACTGTCACTGACAGACTTTCATATTTTTCTCTCATTCTCTACCTATCTCCTATTCACCTGTGCCCTGCTCATCTGGAATTTGTGTCTGATGCGACAAAGGATTGTCTGTGCGGCAAAGCACAGATTTGTCCGAACTGTTACATTATACAACAGCATTTCAAAAATAGAAAGTCCCTTTTTCTTGATTTGTCATATTTTTAATGCTATGATAAGAAAAATCAGATTATAAAGGAGTTATTACATATGAATTATGGAGAAGCGGCATTAACTGCCCATAAAAAATGGAACGGCAAACTGGAAACTGTCTCAAAATCACCTGTCAAGGACCGCGATGCGCTCTCCATCGCCTATACCCCGGGTGTTGCAGAGCCATGCAAAGTCATTGCCGAAAATCCGGCTGAGGCCTATAACTATACCATAAAAGCCAACACCGTTGCTGTTGTTTCTGATGGAAGCGCAGTACTCGGCCTTGGCAATATCGGTCCCTACGCTGCAATGCCTGTTATGGAAGGAAAATGCGTCCTTTTCAAAGAATTCGGCAATGTCAATGCCGTTCCCATCTGCTTAGACACCCAGGATACCGAAGAAATCATCCAATGCGTCAAAAACATTGCGCCTGCCTTCGGCGGCATCAACCTGGAGGATATTTCCGCTCCCCGGTGTTTTGAAATCGAAGAACGCTTAAAAGAAATGCTGGATATCCCCGTTTTCCATGACGATCAGCACGGTACTGCAATTGTCGTTCTCGCCGGCATTATCAATGCATTAAAGATCACCGGCAAGCAAAAAGAAACCTGTAAGGTTGTAGTAAACGGCGCCGGTTCTGCCGGTATTGCCATTACCAGACTTCTTCTGACTTACGGATTTGCGCATATCACCATGTGCGATAAAGAGGGCATCATCGGAAAAGATTATCCCGGCTTAAACTGGATGCAGCAGAAAATGACAGACGTAACGAACCTTGAGAATACACACG
>CANODN010000159.1 GCA_947564765.1 uncultured Roseburia sp.
ACATCCCAGAATCCAAATCGTCATCAAAGTCTTGTTGAGCATA
Source organism: uncultured Roseburia sp. (assembly GCA_947564765.1). Lineage (GTDB taxonomy): Bacteria > Bacillota > Clostridia > Lachnospirales > Lachnospiraceae > Roseburia_B. The sequence continues at coordinate 44 of CANODN010000159.1, forward strand.
ATCATTGTTGTGGTAAAGAACCGGATTCCTTTTGAAAAAGTCTCTTTTTACACGAATCCGCTGAATAGAAACCGGTGTTTTCTCATCTAAGGAAAAGGAAAGCTTTTTCAATTTTCCCTGACTCAGATAGGATAATACCGCTTCCTGAATACTGATCTCTCCCTTCAACACACCGCCTGAAACGGCATAGTAACTACGGACAACAGGCAGCCCCCCTTCACTGCGGAGCACCGGCACAAGCAGAAGCTGTTCTTTATTTGCCAGATCGTTATACAGGTCTCCAAGCGTTACGGCATCCTTTAATTTATAATCCTCTCTGCTTTCCATCATTTCTTCCAGATAACTGCCGATCGCCGTATCCAGGTTCTGGTCCAGCGCCAAAATCTCTGCTGCATCTTCCGCAAAAAACAACAATGTATTTCGTGCAATCAGGCTTTCTTTTTTACAGATTTCCAGAAAATTTTCAAGGACCTCCCGATCCTCTGCAAAATCCTCCGATAAAATCAGTACCTTCATATGATTGTAATCCATGATTTTATTTGTCTCATTGGCGTACTTGGAGATTCCGGTAAAGAAATCCTTATCCTCAATAAAAAAATCGGTTCCGCTGGGACTGTCGGCATTTTCATTGGCAACGGCAGAAAGATCCTGAAATTTATAGCTGATCTGACAGGCTTCTTCCCTTTTGTCGATGCCCATTGCCAGGGGAAATTTCCGGTTTTCCAATTCGGTTGTACTGCATCCAGACAGCAGCATCACTCCCAGAAGTAAAAGCATCCCATGCATAACATTTCTTTTTCTGCCGGCTCCTTTCCATTTCAAACAGAGCATGGAGAGAAGGGGAATCAGGACAACGGCAGGCGTTGCTATGAACAAAAATATTTTCTGAATTCCCTCTGCAAATCCCGCCGAACGATAGCAGCACACGGAAATTCCAAACACGGCCGCCGCAGTAATTACAATCCATAGCTTTTCTTTTTTTCCTTTTGTAAACTCCTTTAAATTTTCTGCCGTATAAAACATAGAACTGCTTAGCAGTGCATACATGGTAAAAAACCAGATTGCCACCATAAGGGCATCCTGTCTTTGAAAAAAGCCTCCTGGAATCTGAATCATACTCATCAGTGTAACAGCCGGATAATTCAGCTCCGCCATGGAATTTGTTCCGAACATTCCCTGAAGAACGCCGTGTAAAACAAGCAGAATACCGCCGCCAAACAACACGGCCAACATACATGCGCTTCGTATGGACTTCTTTTTCTTTGCAAAGGGAGTCAAAAACAAACCGATTCCTGCCAGGGAAAAAACTGCAAAGCTAAACATGCTCCCTTTTAAGATCCCATCAAACCCATTTTCATACAAAGGAAACAATCTCTGCACCTCCACATCTCTGGCTGCAAAAAACAACATCAGAAACAGCGGCGCCATTAAAAACCAGAACAAAATTTCATAAATCCTGGCCCGTCCTTCAATCCCCTGAATAATTCCATAGACTGCAAGAAGCAAAATGCCTGCCGCGATCCAGTAAAAAGACTGCTCTTTTAACAATTCCGTAATGATCAAATGCCCGAATACATAGGAAACATATCCGCCCAGGCAAAGATAATAACATGCATAAAAGAGAATCAGAACTGTTCCGAGAAATCCGCCGAAGCACCGTTTCAGATAGGCCGGATAAGTCTCCCCTTCCTCCATGGCGCCTACCTGCCAACCGATCAGTACACAATAGCAGAGTCCGGCTGCTATTCCGATTAAAATGGCAAGCATTCCGTTTTTTCCTGCTTCCGCAGATAATGCAGAAGGCAAAAGCAGCGTTCCGATTCCCAGCAGATCATAGGTCAGCAGACGGAACATCTGCCGTTTTGAAATTTTATTGTTTGTTGAAAACATCCGTATCCTTCTTTCTCAAACGTATTCTCTGATTTCTCTTTGCATAAATCGGCCGCCGCCTCATCAAAAACAACGGCTGTCTGATCAGAGAATCCCGCTCGTCTTCATATCCGTTTAAATCCGCTCCCACAAAAGGCGTCAGGTAGGGAATTCCGAAGCTCTTCAGGTGAGATAAATGGATCAGCACAATCAGCAGTCCGTATAAAAATCCGTAAAAGCCCAACCAGGAGCATAGGAAAATAAACGCAAATTTAATCAGACGAAACGCCGTAGCGAATTCTTCATTGGGAATCGCAAAGGAACAAAGGGCTGTAAAAGCCACTACGATTACCACAATAGGACTTACAATATTGGCCTCCACCGCAGCCTGCCCGATGATCAATCCACCTACAATTCCAATGGTATTGCCCATGGCGCCCGGCAAACGCACCCCCGCCTCCCGCAGCAATTCAAAGGCAATTTCCATGATCAACACCTCTACCACCGCCGGAAAAGGCACCCCCTGTCTCGCCGCCGCAAAAGATAACAGCAGGGTTGTCGGCAGTATCTGGGTATGAAAATTGGTCACCGCCAGATAAAGCCCCGGCACTGTCATTGCAAAAAACGCTGCCAGATACCGCAGCAGTCTGCCAAAGGAAGCAATCTCCCAACGGTTATAATAATCATCACTTGTTTTAATAAAAGAATTATAATCAGCCGGCAGAATCAATCCCACCGGAGAGTTATCGGAAAGTACCACAACTCTGCCTTCTAAAATGGCCATTGCCGCCCGGTCCGGCCTCTGCGTCGTCTGGAACTGGGGAAACGGGGAATACCATTTTTCCTCGGACAGCTGTTCCACCATACCGCTGTCCAAAATACCGTCTATTTCATAGCGGTTTAACCGGCGTTCTATTTCTTCCAGCAGACTGGGATAGACCAGACCATCCATATATACAATATCTACATTGGTATTGGTTCTTGTCCCCATTTTCAGTTCTTTCACCTTCAAATCCGGGGTACGAAGCCGTTTGCGGATCAATGCCGTATTGACTTTAATAGAATCGGCAAATCCTTCTTTGGAACCCCGGATTACCTTTTCCGATTCCGGCTCCTGTACGCCCATAGACGGATATCCCTTATCCGGAATTTTAATAGCCCTGTCAAACCCGTCTACAAATAAAATCACATCACCGGCAAACATGCCTCCTGCCGCTTCTTCTATCGTATCAAACAGCGTCATGTCTGAAATCCCAAGAGCATTTTTCTCAAGACTTTCATAAATCTCTTTTTTTGGCATCTCGCAGAATTGATTTAACAATTTTCCGACTACAGAATTTTCAAAAAGAAAGCTTCCTCCGGTCACCTCGATATATGCAAGGAAACAGCCCACATCCTTTTTCAATCCAAGCTGCATTGTTTTCTTCTTAATATCTGCAGATTCTCCCAGAAGCTCTAAAAATGCCTGTTTATTTTTACTCAGTTCCTTTTCCATGCTGTCACATCCTGTTTTTCAAATAAAAATAGGAATAGATCCACTCTATTCCTACTCTAGTATCTTCTGTTTTATGGTGTTTTATTCCTGTCTGCGGATAATATTGCGGACTTCATTGGCCTGATTGATCATATGATTTTTCATCATTTCCGCCACATAATCCTTTTTCTTTTGTTTCAGCCCTTCTATAATCTGCCTGTGCTCCTTCATAAGATGCGGATAGTTCTTTTCATCCTTCAGATATTCAATCCGATAGCGGTAAATCTGCTCCCGCAGATTATTGAGCATGCTCATAAGCCTTGGATTGCCTGCCGCATTATAGATAATATCATGAAAATCAATATCGGTCTGGGCGATCAATTTAATATCTCCTGTTTTGATGACCTGTTCAAATTCCGATACCTTTTCCTCCAAAAGAAGAATCTGTTCTTTTGTAATATTGTCACAGGCAAGCTGAACTGCCAGAATCTCCAGTGCTTCCCGAATCAGCAGTACGTCCTCCATATCCTTTTCCGTCATCTTGGCAACCTCTGCACCTTTTCTCGGCACCGTAACTGCCAGTCCCTCCTGCTGCAGCATGCGGATTGCCTCCCGGATCGGGGTACGGCTTACGCCAAGCTTTGATGCCAGCTGCAGCTCCATAAGCCGTTCGCCCGGCTTCAAATCTCCCCGTAAAATCGCCTCCCGCAATGTATGAAAAACTACATCCCGCAAGGGCAGATATGCATTGGCATTTAATTCTAAATTTTCCATACTTCCTCCATTTACCTTCTACTACCGTTGTAAATATTTGTCAGATAAACCCATTTGGCCAGCCCTTGATCACACAGCGCCTGATATGCCGCCTTTGCCGTTTTTTCCTCTTCAAATAGGCCAAATACCGTCGGACCGCTGCCGCTCATCAATGCATTCAAGGCTCCGTTTTCTTTCATACAGCGTTTGATTTTCTCCACAACCGGATACTTGGAAATCGTCACGGATTCCAGAACATTGCCCATATGTCCTGCCACTGCCTTTAAATCCTGTTTTTCCATCGCAGCAATCTGCGCATCAATATCCGGATGTACAACCTGCTCCAAATTCAGATTCCCATAAACAAATGCGGTAGAAACATGAATCCCCGGCTTCGCCGCCAGCACGGGACATTTGACCATGGATGGAAGCTTTGTCAGCTTCTCACCGATTCCTTCTGCCAACGCAGTCCCCTGCATCAGACAGTAGGGTACATCCGCTCCGATTTTTACTCCGATCTCCATTAATTGTGAAAGGCTTAATTCTGTCTGAAACAATTCGTTCATACTGTACAAAACTGCTGCCGCATCCGTACTTCCTCCTGCCATTCCGGCAGCCACAGGAATATGCTTTTTCAAATCTACCGCAATGCCTTCCGAAATGCCGCAGGTGTCCAAAAACAGCTTCGCTGCTTTATAGATCAGATTATTTTCATCTACCGGAAGAAACTTCAAATTGGCAGTGATCGAAATCCCCTGCTCCTTTGTTTTTTGGACAGCCAGATCATCATATAGATCTATCGTCTGCATGATCATCCTTACATCATGATATCCATCTGCTCTTCGTTTCAGTACATCGAGCGAAAGATTTACTTTTGCATAGGCTTTAACGCGAATCTGTTCCATCTTTTTTCCTCCATAATGCTGTAGCAGCAAATTGTATTTTGTATACAAGCATTTTACCATTTCATAAAAAAAAGTCAATTCTACTTTACTTTTTCTTCCAGATTGCCGATACACATATTGATACCAATTATATGGATATTTTTTATTATGCCAAGGAGGGTTCGTATTATGAGTAGTGTTGGTGCAGTTAACAATTCTTCCTATTATACTCCGGCTGGTAGCAGTTCCACAAAGGCTGCCGAGAAGGAAAATACGAAGAAATCTACAGAAAGAAAAAAAAAAACGAAGGTGT
>CANODN010000160.1 GCA_947564765.1 uncultured Roseburia sp.
CTGTCATACCGAACATGCTCACATATTCGGACAGCTCCATACCATACATATTCACCATACTGTTGTAATAGTCCAATTGATTGTTGTACTGATTCTCAACAGCCTCCGGATTCACCTTGAACTCCGAATTCTCAAGCGCCATCAATGTAAAGATCGGTACTCTTCGCCTCTTTTGAATTATTGATCACCGCAATCTTTCCGGTCTTTTCAAATACGGCAAGCTCCGTATCCACATCGCTGACATAGAATTTCTTCATCTCTTCTTCCATGCCTGCCGCATAATAAATCGCCCGAAGCAGAATACGGCAGTTCTGGGGTGAATAAGGAAGGCCTGTGAAATAAACGCTGTGGCCTTTTCCATACTGATTGACTACAAGCTGGCTATATTCGCCGTCCTTGGAAAGAATCTGATAATCCTCTCCCTGAGCATAAACCCGGCTTAAACCTTCGCCAAAATCAATATCTCCTTTGATATCCTCTAAAATAAAATGCTCCGGATTCAATTCGTTATACTTGTCCGTGCTGAGGGAATAATTCATCTCTCTATCTACACCAAGCACATCGCTTAACTGGAAGTAACGTCCTTCAAACTGACAAGCCGTCGACTCGCCGACGCCGATAAATCCGCCGCCGTTGTCTACAAATCTGCGGACTGCCGTTACCACTTCTGCATCTTTCCAGTAATCTCCGCCGCTGAAAGCAGTGCCTGCATCGCCAAAGTTGATGATCACTTTGATGTCATCGGAAAGTCCTTTTTTGAGATCATCAAATCCGATAAATTCCACATCGAAAGGCATTCCGCTTAAGCATTCCAATACGCCTGTATAAGAATACGTCTCTCTGTGCCAAATCGAGTGGTGCACCTGATAGGACATCCAGCCTCTTAAGGGGCCCCAGCTGCTTAATACCGCTACTTTAAAAGGCGCTGTATAAGCGTTTACGCCCTGCATATTTTCATGAATCAGACGGAACTCACCTACAACAAATTTGATTGCGTCAATGAAACCGTCCCACTGGGCAGCCAGTTTTAAATATCCGCCGTATCCGATACGATCCAACGGAGATCTTAAGATGGCACGTCTTACCTTCAGCCAATTCTCCTGGGCTTCCTTAATCGGATCGCCGCCCTCGCAGAATACATCCGGGAAGAAATAGGGCAAAAGCCGTCCTTCTGTATATTTCACGCCTTTGATGTCGGAAACCATACGCATGGTAACGCCGTCTCCTACCGAGCCCACTACGGCATCCAGACCGATATTGGCAAAATATTTGCCGAAGGGCTCTGTTCCGATCCAGTGATCTCCTACGAACATCATGGCCTCTTTGCCATAGGAATGTACAATATCCACGATTTCCTTCGCCAGCTTGCTGACTTCAATCTGCTGGAATTCCACATAATCTCTGAACTCTTTGCTGGGCACGCGGAATGTGGAATTGTGATATCCCTGGTCTACGATAAATTCCGGCCGGAACTTATAGCCTGCCCACTTTTCAAACTGCTCTAAAATATAAGGGCTTACACTTGCACTGTATCCAAACCAGTCTACATATTTTTCACGTTTTTTGTCATCAAAGGTGAGTGTAAACTGGTGAAAAAACGTCGTAAATCTTACAACATTGATATCCGGATTGTCTTCACACCATTGTTTCAGTTTCTCTTTGACATGCTGCTGTGTCTTGGGCAGACGTACATCAAAGGTAAGCTGATGCGGCGCATCCTTCCAGTCATTTGTAATGAAATTAAACATATGAACCGGGTCCCAGATCAAAAATGCCAGAAAGCTTACCGTATATTGATGATACGGAATTGTCTGAATCTCCACCTCTCCGGTTGTTTCATCATATTCCCACTGATCTGCGGGCACCACTTCTCCTGTGGTACGGTCAATGACTTCCCACCAGCGTTTGGGATCGTGAATCGTATTCACTTTTAACTGCTCTGTATGATACCCCTTCATCAATTCAATCCGCAGCGTATTTCCCCTTGCCGTTACACGCTCACTGATCAGATATTCCTGCTGAACCTCATCCGGATTTGCCTCAGCCCATTCGTTATCCTTTCTCGTTGTATAGTAAGTGGCATATTTTTTGGCATCCTGAGAAAGCAATGCATCCGGAAATGTGGTTCCATCACAATCTCTCAATGCATCTGCACCTAATAATTCTTTCAACCGTATGGTTTCTTCCACCATATCCACATCGGTTGGCAGCGTTAATCTTCCACTTTGTTCCATAGTATCCTCCTGTTTCACTTTTAATTCTTGCCTGTACATTCTTTCTATAGTATATCTGTCTAACACACCGATTGCAAGTCTTTTTTTCGCTATAAAAAACAAACAAAATATTTAAAAAAAACGAACTTGGGATTGTGAATTTTAGAAAATGTACTATAATATAAGTATATTATTTCATAAGGAGGATGATTGTAATGCAATTAATTCAGGCAAAAGACTACGATGACATGAGCCGCAAGGCGGCAAATATTATTTCTGCTCAGGTGATTATGAAGCCAAACTGCGTGCTTGGTCTGGCGACAGGCTCCACACCTCTTGGAACTTATTCCAATCTGATCAACTGGTACAAAAAAGGCGATCTCGATTTTTCACAGGTTTCTTCTGTGAATCTGGACGAATACAGAGGACTTCCTGCAGACAACGACCAGAGCTATCGTTATTTTATGAAAACAAACTTATTCGATCAGGTAAACATCGACCAGAGCAGGACTTACGTTCCAAACGGTATGGAACCAGACAGCGACAAGGCCTGCCGTGATCATGACAATATCATCAATGAATTAGGCGGTATTGATCTGCAGTTACTGGGACTTGGATTAAACGGCCATATCGGATTTAACGAGCCGGCAGATGAATTCCCGAAGGGAACCCACTGTGTAGATCTGACACAGAGCACCATTGAAGCAAACTCCAGATTCTTTGCATCTATCGACGAAGTTCCTACGCAGGCATATACCATGGGTATCCAGTCTATTATGCTGGCGAAAAAGATCCTTATAATTGCAAGCGGCGCCAACAAAGCCGAGATTATTGCAAAGGCATTTTTAGGACCGGTTACACCGGAAGTTCCCGCATCCATTCTCCAGATGCATCCCGACGTTACTCTGGTAGCAGATGAGGCTGCTTTATCTGCTTACTTAAAACAAAAAAGTGAAATGGAGGCAAACTAATCATGGTCATCAAAAACGCTCTTGTATTTACAGAAGAAGGCAAGTTTGTGGAGAAAGACGTTTATGTAGAAGGCGAACGCATTGCCGATACGGCTTCGGATTCGGATGTCATCGACGGCGCCGGCTGCTATCTGATTCCCGGTCTTATGGATATTCATTTCCATGGCTGTATGGGACATGATTTCTGCGATGCAACACCGGAAGCAGTAACTACTATGGCAGAATACGAATTGAAAAACGGTATCACTTCGATCTGTCCAGCTTCCATGACACTTTCCGAAGAAGACCTGGTTCACATCTGTGAAAATGCAAAGGATTACCGCGATGCCTGGAAACCCGGAACAACAGCAAGACTCTGCGGCATCAATCTGGAAGGACCGTTTATTGCCATGAGCAAAAAAGGCGCACAGAATCCAAAATATGTGACGCCTCCCAATATAGAAATGTTTCAGCATCTAATTGATGCAGGAGACGGACTTGTAAAGCTGACCACGATTGCACCGGAAACAGAAGGCGCCATGGATTTTATCCGTCATTTTTCCAAAGAAATCCGGATTTCCATTGGACATACAGACTGTGATTACGACACCGCCAAAGAAGCTTTTCTTGCCGGTGCAAGCCACATTACACATCTGTTTAATGCTATGCCGCCATTTACACACCGGAAACCCGCATTGATCGGCGCAGGTTTTGACACGAAAAAGGTAACACCGGAAATCATCTGTGATGGTATTCACATTGATCCTTCGTCCGTTCGTACCGCTTTTGCAATATTCGGCGACGAACGCCTGATTTTAATCAGCGACAGTATGATGGCAACCGGAATGGAAAACGGCGATTATTCTCTTGGTGGACTTGCCGTAAAAGTAACCGGCCGCCTTGCTACTTTGGAAGACGGTACGATTGCAGGTTCGGCAACCAATCTTATGGACTGCGTGAGAACAGCCGTACAGAAAATGGAGATTCCTTTAGAAAGCGCGATCAAATGTGCAACCATAAATCCGGCCCGGGCTATCGGAGAGGACAAGGAATACGGCAGTATCAAAATCGGAAAGTATGCAGATCTTGTGCTGCTTGACAAAAATGACCTGTCATTGAAAAAGGTTATCTCCCACGGAACTGTTGTTGCATAGGATTTTACAGTTTCAAATGACCGGAATGCGCACTTGTGCATTTTTACAAAATGTTAACTATGAAAAAAGCACCGCATAACGACAGTTATGGACGGTGCTTTTTCTTGTGCAAAAGATACCATGCCGCCAGACGAACACACCCGCACGGTAAAATATCTAATGCCAGGTTATGTATATCTTTTATGAGTATTTTTTAAGATTATTAAATCCAAACTGCATTTTTTCTTAATAAATAATGAATATTTCTCTGCCGCTTGACTGCTTATTTTGTGAGGTCTAAACTGAAAGCATCACAAAATAAAGGAGTGCAATGATTATGAAAACAAAACAACATATATACGGCAGATTTCTGCTTACATTCAGCATTTTTTTCCTGCTCTGCTGCTTAGTCCCGGTTTCGGCTGCCACGGCGCCCGGAAAGATAAAGGGCTTAAAATGCGGCATCACCACCAAAAACAGCATCAATCTTTCCTGGAAGGGACAATCCGGTATTTCCGGTTATCAAATCTATCGTTCTTTGTCCTATGACGGCAAATACACAAGAATCAAAGATATCAATCCCAATATGAACGCCTTCTGTAATAAAAAGCTTGCGGAAGGACAGGAATATTATTATAAAGTACGTGCTTATATTTCTTCTCCGGAAGGCATTGCTTACGGAAAATTCTCAAAAATCAGACGGACTTCTACCAAAATGCCCTTTTCACAAAATGCCGTTGTCCGCAGACGCTCTAATCTTCGGAAACACGCCGGAACAAATCATCCTGTGATTACGACTCTGGATGAAGGCACTTCCGTAACGATTCTTGCATCTGCTCAGGATAAAGCAGGCGATGCCTGGAATTATATCTCCTGCACCATGAACAATCGTACGGTAAAAGGCTATATTTACAGCAATCTGCTGCAGAAACAGCAGGCGTCCGTGAGACAGTACGGAAAAGTGACAGCCCTTCGT
>CANODN010000161.1 GCA_947564765.1 uncultured Roseburia sp.
TCCAGTCCAATTTCTTTTGCCTTTAAGACAAAATTTTCATTATGTAATCCCAAACCATAATGGGGGTGCCCCGAAAAGATACTACAAAGCTTTCCGCTACAGAAAGCACAAAGAAAAACGAAGGTGTCGTATACGAGAAGAGTTCTTCTACCAAAAGCAGTAATTATGTAAAAGATAATACTGCAATCGTCAATAAGTTAAAAGCAGATGCAGAGGCAAGAATCTCCAGATGAAAAACCTCGTATCACAGATGATGTCACAGCAGGGTTCTACCATCGGCAAGGCTGACAGTATGTGGCGGTTTTTAGCAGATGGCAATTTCACTGTTTCTGCTGACGTAAAGGCACAGGCACAGAAAGATATTGCAGATGACGGTTACTGGGGCGTAGAGCAGACTTCTGACCGTATCGTAGATTTTGCAAAAGCGCTTAGCGGCGGTGATTCCGAGAAAGCGGACAAGATGATCGAAGCTTTCAAGAAAGGTTTTGAACAGGCTACCAAGAGCTGGGGCAAAACACTTCCGGATATTTCTCAGAGAACCTATGATGCAGTAATGAAGAAATTAGATTCCTGGAAAAACGGAACGGAATCTGCTGCTTCTGCCGACACCGAATAATGTTATCCAAAAATACAGGAAATCTGTCTCTGACAGCTCTCCTGTATAAAAAGTATCAGGTATGCAAAGAGTCCGGTAACCCGGACTCTTTTATTTGCGCAGAAGGCATAAGCCAAGTTGGAATGCCTTCATTCCAATATATTACAGATTCTGTTCCGCCTGCTCCTCCTTAGCCTTTAAGATTGCTTCATTTAAACTCATCATCTTCGCATCCAGCATAGATACCAATCCAGAACATTCCCGCAGATCCCTGCTGATATATCCCGGCGCATTTCCTTCAAATTTATAATAAATTTTGTGCTCAAGACTGGCCCAAAAATCCATTGCAATGGTACGGATCTGTATTTCTACTTTTGCATCCACCACCCGGTCCGATAAAAAAATCGGAATCGTCACTAACATATGATAACTCTTATAACCGCTTTTCTTCGGGTGCTTGATATAATCCTTGATCGAGACTACCGTCAGGTCATTCTGTCTTCCGATCATCTCTGCCAGACGGTATATATCCGGTATAAACGAACATACAATACGGATTCCGGCAATGTCATTGACAAATTCTGTCATATTAGAAATCGTACTTTCATGCCCGTTGCGTTTTAATTTCTTGACAATGCTCTCCGGCGACTTAATTCTGGATTTAATATATTCAATCGGATTATACTGATGAACATGCTGAAATTCATCATTTAAAATCTCCAGCTTTGTCCCCACTTCCTTCAATGCACTGTTGTAAATAAGGATCATCGTTTTCCAACTGTCTACATCTTCTCCAATAGTAATATTTTGTGTATGATGATTCATGTATAAAACCTCCAACACTATTATTTCATGACGCCCTGTTATGCCAAGTGTCATACGTTATTATTATAACACATTTCCTGATGTTTTTGTTGATAAACTGGCAGGATTTTACAAATTCTTAAGAATCGGAGCAAAAAGATTGTCCTTGACTTCTTACCGGAAAAAATGCAAAATAAACGATAGAAACCATACATAAGGAGTTGTTATTATGAAACAATTTATTATTCCAACAGATTATGAATCTGCGCTGAATCTGCATGACACACAGATTGCCATTAAGACCGTAAAAGATTTCTTTCAGAACCTGTTATCTGCCCGTTTAAATCTGGCCCGGGTGTCTGCACCTCTCTTTGTAGATCCGGACACTGGATTAAACGACAATTTAAACGGCGTAGAACGTCCGGTTTCCTTTGGCATCAAGGAAATGAATGACAAACCGGCAGAAGTCGTTCACTCCCTTGCCAAATGGAAGCGCTATGCGCTGCAGAAATACGGCTTTGCTGTGGGAGAAGGCCTTTACACCGATATGAATGCGATACGCCGGGATGAAGAAACAGACAACATCCATTCTATTTTTGTAGACCAGTGGGATTGGGAAAAAATCATCCACAAAGAAGACCGGACACTGGATTTTCTGCAGGATACGGTACGGACTGTTTACAAATGTCTTCGGAAAACCGAGAAATATATGTCCATTCAGTATGATTATATTGAGGAGATCCTGCCTCACGATATTTTCTTTGTTACGACAAGCGAACTGGAAAGTATGTTCCCGGAAGTTTCGCCAAAAGAGCGGGAATATCGGATTGCAAAAGAAAAAGGAGCTGTCTGCATTATGCAGATCGGCGATGTGCTGGAAAACGGCGAGCCCCATGACGGCCGTGCGCCGGACTATGACGACTGGGCATTAAATGCCGACATCGTCGTATATTATCCGGTTCTTGACATTGCCCTTGAACTGTCCTCCATGGGAATCCGTGTGGACAAAGATGCACTGCTCTCCCAGCTGGAGAAAGCCGGCTGTCCGGAACGTGCGAATCTGCCGTTCCAGAAGGCCGTCATTGACGGTACTCTTCCCTTTACCATCGGCGGAGGAATCGGACAGTCCCGGATTTGTATGTTCTTCTTGCGAAAGGCTCATATTGGAGAGGTTCAGTCTTCTCTCTGGCCGAAGGCAGATGCAGATGCCTGTGCCGAAAACGGAATATTATTGCTGTAAGATAAAAATCCTGCTGCTTTGCTCAAAGCAGCGGGATTTTTTATAAAGTTTACATTGCTTTTGCTATTCTTTTGTGTTATTATTTCCAAAAATATATTTTCTTTCAAGCAAATCATAATTGTCACTCTGTTCTGACATCATCTACCTGAAACTAAATTTCTAAATTATTTCACTCTGACAATCATATATTTAACCGGGCAGCCGGGGGACGTGCTGCACCTGATCCGAGCCTGTCGGAGGTGGTGCCTTATGAGTACATATGAGGAATTTATGATAATTCTGACCATAGGTCTGTTTATTATTTCCATTCTGAATTATACAAATAAGAAATAGCCGTCCTGCTCCCAAGAAAAGTAGACGGCTATTTCAAATAGTTCAAAACTTATTCGCCGGGTTGGGTGAAGTGCACTCACCTTCCGGCTGTCCTGTTAAGTGTATTATATGCAATAGCCCGTAAAATTGCAACACTAAATTGAAATACTATTTCGATACAGCCACAACCATTGCACTCTGACAATCATATATTTAACCGGGCGGCCGGGAAGGCGTGCAGTCATCCGTTCCTATTCTATAGAAAGGGTGAAGCGCTTATGAGTACATACGAAGAATTTATGGTCATTCTGACTGTTGCCTTGCTCATTATGGCAATTCTGAACTATAAAAAATAAGCAAGCCGCCTTGTCTCTTGGCGGAGTAGGCAGCTTGCTTATGTAATCTGTTAACTTTGCACCGGAGCGGATAGGCTTCATCTATCTTCCGGCTGTCCTGTTAAGTGTATTATATGGAATAAACCATAAAATTGCAACACTAAATTGAATCATCCACCAAAAAACCGGCACTCTCTAAAATCCCCCGTACTTTTTCCATATTTTTATATCCGTGTATCTCCATAAAGCCTCCTGCCGTATGAGAAGAATTTCCGAACACTTCCTTCATCTGTGCTTTATCCATACATATTTTATCTCCAGGCCGGGACAAAATACCGCAGATTTTCGCCTGTCTCTCCCTTCCGTTTTCATCTGTCACCATCAGTTCCAGTGTTTCATACTGCGCCATCCATTTTTCCACCTGGCTTTTCAGCGGAGGATATCCCCTTGCATCAGCAAAAGAAGAAAACGCCTCTTTTCCGAAAAAAAGCACCGGGAGATTTCCCATGGAAATGGTTGTCTGTGTTGATCTGCCGGAAAGACGCTGCCACTTCAGGGGATATTCTTCCAGATCAAGACCGGCGATTTCTGTATCCAGCGTATAGCTGCCAATCTGTATCGTCACTGTCACTGTATCGGCAGGTTCAAAGCTTAAGATACCGGACAGCTTACGAAATTCTTCTATAATATCTGCCGTTAAATCCTGATCTGCCTGGATATGAAATCCATAGTTTTTCTGTTCCTTTCTATACGCTTTTCCCCAGCCGATTCCTTTTGACAGGAAAATACAGAAAACGGCAAGCCATACGATATCTTTATAAATATTACGTTTTTTCATAGAGTTCCCATCCACTTCTTTCACAATGCAGTACCGTTCACTCTGTGACCGGTACGATACAAACATCCATTAAAACCGACTCCGGCAACGGCGTCACAGTCAGCGCAGCAAATGCGCCGACCTGTCTGCGCAGTCACGATAATGTTTCATCCGCAGATACAGCCAGCAAATAATAAGCAGCAGCCCAAGAAACGTCATCGCCAGTATTGTAATCCACCACTGATTTGTCTCCTGTTCCTCTTCTTTTTCGATTTTCAGCTCCACAGCCTGCGGTTTTTTAATTGCCGTGGAAAATGCCTGCTCCTGTTCGATCACTTCTCCCTGCTCGTTTTCATAGGAAAAAATAA
Organism: uncultured Roseburia sp.; assembly: GCA_947564765.1. Lineage (GTDB taxonomy): Bacteria > Bacillota > Clostridia > Lachnospirales > Lachnospiraceae > Roseburia_B. The sequence continues at coordinate 4,472 of CANODN010000161.1, forward strand.
CACGTCCCGAAACATCTCCGTATTTTTCTGCGTTTTCATCCGTGATTTTTCCCTGCTCATCCATATTGAGGGTTCCGGCAAAAATCTGCATTTCTCCGTCTGAAGAAATTCCGGCCTCTATATTTCCCAAAAAAACCTCGTTTGCAAAGAGTCCCTTCCCCTCCAGACGGACTCTTGCGTTGTAAATCACTGCAAGCCCGGTATTCTGCACCTGAAATGCCACGGAATCGATATCGGACTCATAAAAGCTCTCCGGTATGGAAAAATTGACAAGCTCTGCCTGCTGCGTCTGGCTGACCGATAAATACACTGTTTCCGATGCCGTGTATGCCGTTCCCTTTTTATCCTCATACTCAAACTGCAGCTGAATCGGCACAGATTCCGCCTGTGCCTTTTTCCCTGCTGAGACATTCTGGGAAAGTGTGATTTCTTTTCCTGCCTCGATCCGTTCAAAATACCAGGCGTTTTTCTCGAAAGAAATATCCTTATTTTCCGAAAGCATCGTCACCTTCATATTTTCCATTGCCTGACTGCTGCTGCAGTTTTTGGCAGTCAGCGTCCAGAAAACGCTGTCTCCTGCCGGAATATCCTTCCCCTGTAAATCATTCCCGACAATCATAATTTTCGGCTGTCTTACGATTTCTTCCTTTGTATTCTGCGTCAATGACGATTCTTTCGACCAGCCATCCGCAAGCGCCCCTTCCTCCGGCATTTCACCGCCGTCCAAAACCGCTGCTCTTCCATCCGAAATTTCCACATAAATAGTAAATTCCTCCCGTACCGTC
>CANODN010000162.1 GCA_947564765.1 uncultured Roseburia sp.
CAGCGTTCTGTGTTAATCAACATACGCTCAACTTGAAAATACTTACAACGGCAGACTTTTCCATTAATGATTGATAGATATTTATGGGTATCACCCACACTTCTGTATCCTTTTCCGCAGATACGGCAATATCAAACTGAATACTGTTCATCATACAGGAGGCGGAAAACAGGCACATATCAAACTCGAACAAACGGTAAACCGTGATTTCTTTCCCCTCGTCGGAACATATATAAGCCCGAAGCTGACCGGACTGCACAATCAGCATTCCCATACAGTCTGTATTTCCGTTGTGAATTACAGTTTTTGCAGGTATTTTCTTTTTATATACACTTTCCGTAAGTAATTTCTGTTCATCGGAAGAAAGTTTATTCCAGATAGGAAAACTGTCAGCAAATTCCATAAAGGCTCCCTTCTTAAAAATTATATTTGATATCGGCAGAAATCATAGCACGATTCCTGACATATGTCAATTTTTCTACCTGCCTTTCCTCCCCGTTTCAGCAGGAATCCTTTCTACAATCAGGATGAAGACGACTAAAAAATAATTCCGTGATAAAATCACAGAAAAATAATGCTTTTTGGATATAATAATAACAGAACATCAAAAGGAGACTTTATGATATGGAACAGAAAATTTACGATACCATCATAATCGGCGGCGGACCTGCCGGATATACCGCAGCTTTATATGCTGTAAGAGCCGGACTTGACACCCTTATACTGGAAAAATTTCTGGCAGGCGGTCAGATGACGCAGACGCAGCAGATTGATAATTATCCCGGCTTTGACGAAGGCATCGACGGCTTTACCCTGGGTTCTAAAATGCAGCAGGGAGCAGAACAGTTCGGTGCACAAACAATAAGAACCGAAGTGCTGTCCGTTGATTTACAGGCATCGCCTAAGAAAATAACTGCCGACACGGGAGATTATTATGCAAAAACCGTCATAATCGCAACAGGCGCCGACCATAAACACTTAGGAATCAAAGAAGAAGAAACCCTGATCGGCAAGGGTGTTGCATACTGTGCTGCCTGTGACGGTATGTTGTACCGGAATAAAACGGTCGCTGTTGTCGGCGGCGGAAATTCTGCGGCTGCAGATGCTTTACTTCTTTCCAAAATATGCCGCAAAGTATATGTGATACACCGCCGGGACACAATGAGGGCTGCAAAAATTTATCACGACCCTCTGATGAAAGCCGAAAATATTACCTTTCTATGGAATTCACAGGTAGATCAGTTTGTATATGACCAAAAACTCAAAGGCGTACGTCTCAAAAACAATGACGGCACTTCCCAAGAAATCGAATTGGACGGCTTATTTATCAGTATTGGCAGAAGTCCCGAAACAAAACTCTTTCAGGACCAGTTAACGCTGGATGATTCTGGATATATCGTTTCAGATGAAACTACAAAAACAAACCTGCCCGGCGTATTTGCTGCAGGCGATGTCAGAACAAAAGCAGTCCGGCAAATTATAACCGCCGCTGCAGACGGAGCTGTAGCGGCGCATTTTGCAGAAGAATACATTGCAAATAAAAATTAATTTCAATCTTTCGTTTCAAACACCAGCAGAATGCCTTCCTTCAGATAAATAGTCCCTTCCTCTTCCAGAATTTCATTGCTGATTCCAATGGTAGTATGAGACACCATGGTATAATCCGTCAGCGGATATTTCATACCGGTCAAAGTAATGCCTGTAACCTTTGGCGTAAAGGGAAGGAGCGAAATATACGTTCCATACTGCTCCTTTTTGGAAATCGAGATGCCTCTGTCGATCATACGGATTCTGTTACGGGAATCTGCCAGCAGAATTTTTGTTCCCGTTTCCAGTCCAAGTCCCAAAAGCCCGATGTTTCCCAACGTATGATCCAACCGGTTTCCAATGCCGCCCAGAATATGGATCTCGTCATATCCTTCTTTCATCAGATTTCTAAGTGCCGCCTCCGTATCCGTATCGTCTTTTTCCGGAACCAAACGCAGCCACTCAATTTGTTCCTGCTCTTCAAAAAAGGTAAGAGCCTTTGGATCAACGGAATCAAAATCACCCACAATCCGGTTCGGCTTTATTCCGGTATGATAAAAAAATTCCAGACCAAAATCTACTGCCACTTTATATTCAAATGCATAACGCTCCATATATGCCAGACAAAAATCCTTTTCGATCTGTCCTCCGGCTATGATTACTGCTCTTCTCATCTTTGTTCCTGTTCCGCCATATATTGCAGAAAACCTTCAACGTTTTCTTTTATGTCTCCGCCAAAAACCGCACTTCCCGCCACAACAATATTCGCACCGGCTCCAAGCACCTTTCCCACGTTATCCAATGTTACGCCGCCGTCTGCCTCGATATCTGTTTTTAATCCCCGCTCATCCAGCATACTTCTTAAATCTCTGATTTTATCTATGGTATAGGGAATTAATTTCTGTCCTCCAAACCCCGGATTGACTGTCATAATCAAAACCATATCTACTTCCCCTAAGACATATTCCACTGTGCTAAGGGAGGTTGCCGGATTTAACGCCACGCCTGCCAGAATTCCCTTTTCTTTGATTTTCTGAATCGAACGGTCTAAATGGGTACAGGCCTCGGCGTGCACCGTAATAATATCCGCGCCTGCATTGACAAAATCGTCAATATAGCGATCCGGGTCCTGTATCATCAGATGCACGTCAAAAATCCGGTCGCTGATGGGACGGATTGATTTAACCACCGGAAGTCCCATGGAAATACTTGGCACAAACATCCCGTCCATTACATCAATATGCACATACTGGGCACCTGCTTCATCTAACAGGGCCACCTGATCTCCCAAAACAGCAAAATCTGCCGATAACAAAGACGGCGATAAACAATTCATAGCTTCCTCCACTCAAATTTTTCATTTTCCTTCAGTTCCCGGTACAGACTGACATAGTTTTCATAACGCTGCCTGTGAATCCTACCCTCCTGCACTGCCTGCTTGATCCCGCAGTCCGGCTCATTCACATGACTGCAGCCTTGAAACCTGCATTCGGACTCATAGGGCAGAAATTCCTCATAATAATTCCACAGCGTATCAGAACGAATATCCAAAAGATCCAGAGATCCAAAGCCCGGTGTATCCATAATATACGTATCTCCCTGTATATGGATCAGCTGGGAGTGTCTTGTAGTATGCTTTCCCCGTGCAATTTTTCTGCTGATATCACCTGTTTCCATTTGCACCTCATCCTGCAGCCGGTTGATAATGGAGGATTTGCCCACACCGGATGGTCCTGCCACGGCACTTGTCTTTCCTTCCAGCAAAGAAAGCAATTCTTCCATTCCCTGATTTTTTTCTGCACTGGTAAATACAAGGGGAAAGCCGCATTCTTGATAAACCGCGGCGATCTGTTCCAGCTTTTCATTCCCTGACAAATCTGATTTATTAAAACAGATCGTCACCGGAATCTGCTGATGACGCATCATAATCAAAAACCGTTCCAGCAGATTATAATTCGGCTCCGGCTTTGCCGCCGCAAAAATCAAAATTGCCTGATCAATATTTGCAACGGCAGGACGGATCAATTCGTTTTTCCGCCCCTGTATATCGGTAATATTTCCTTCTTTCTCTTTTTCATCCAATACGTCTATTTCAACATTGTCTCCGACTAAAGGCTTTATTTTCCGATTACGGAAAATTCCCTTTGCCTTACATTCATAAATTCCGGATTCTGCTGCGTGTACGTAGTAGAATCCGGAAATGCCTTTGATAATCTTTCCTCTCATAGAAATCCTGTTATTGTTTGGTAAACATGACATTGTCTGTCTGTGTACTGGTACTTCCGTCTGCTAAATGCCATGTGATCTTAATGGTTCCGCTGTCACAGTCTTCAATATCCCCGCAGCTGATCTTATAGGGGAATTTAGAGCTCTTCACACCGGACCATGTCTGCAGCTGCGTACCGTTGGAAGCTGTCAGCACAATATCTGCCGACACCACCTCTGCATTGGTGGGAAGAGAAATCTCTGCCTTGCAGTAATAGTAATTCTTGCTGCTTCCGGAACTGATCACAAGGGTAATCCCTGTCCCCCGGTCTACATATTTGCCTTCCGGAATACTCTGATTTATGACATTGCCCGCCGGTATCGTATCACTGGGTTCTGTGGAGGTACTGGTGACGGTAAGCCCTGCCTGCGTCAGCAGGTTAACTGCTTCTTCCTGCGGCCTGTTCAATACGCCCGGTACCGCAACGGCTTCCTTGCCCTGGCTGACTACAATCGTAACCGTATCGCCCTTTTTCCCGGGAGTGCCGCCGGAAGGTGTCTGAGAAATGACCTTGCCGGAGGCTACCGTATCACTGTATTCGTATTTGCGCACCGGATCAAACCCCTGATCCCTAAGCATATTCATTGCCGCTTCACTGTCATAATCCAAAACACTGGGAACCTGAACTTCTCCTGCTCCCGTACTGATATATACATAAATCGTCGTATTAATATCTACTTTTTCTCCTTCTTCCACATCCTGAGACATGATCTGTCCCTTATCATACTCATCGGAAGAACCGGTGCCTGCCTCTCTGATACCAAGTCCGATCTTTTTCAACGCTTCTTTCGCTTCATCGAAGGTCATTCCCGTCACCTTAATCATGGAAACCTGCTCTTTTTTAACCTGCTCTGTATTGATTACGGAAGGTTCTTCCGTATCCTTCTCTTTCTTCTTATCAGAACCGCCAAAAATACCGAATACATTTCCCACCAGATAAACAACAATCGCCACAATGATAACAGCGGCAATAATTCCGCCAATCGTTACGGCTTTCTCCAGCCTTGGATTTAAGAAGCCGTCCTCTTCTTCCTCTTCCTCCGACTCCTCCTCCGGCTCTTCATAGCTTCTGATCTCTTCCTTTCTGGGTGCTCTGGCATGTTTGATTTCATTTACTTCCCGTTCATCCATAACTCTGGTACGGTTCAGACTGCCGTCTGCCATTTTTACAAAATCCGCATCCGGATGAACCAGCACCTGCTTCAAATCTCCCAAAAGCTCACTGATATTGCCATATCTGCGGTCCGGACTTTTCTGGGTACATTTCAAAATGATTTTTTCCATGCTGATGGGAAGATCCGCCGCATAGGTTCTGGGAGATGTCATTTCCTCCTGTAAATGCTGTATGGCAAAGATACAGAATAACCGGGAAAATATTAACAAAAGCTATGTGAA
>CANODN010000163.1 GCA_947564765.1 uncultured Roseburia sp.
GCCATAATAATGCAAGAAGTCTGATTATGAAGGTAGAACGTGACGAGATCGTAGAGGAAGTATTACAGGAGTACATTAAGACAAAACTGATCAAATAGTATGGAGGCATATTTATGCGGATATTGGGACTGGATTTTGGTACACATACAGTAGGTGTGGCAGTCAGCGATGAGCTTGGACTGACAGCGCAGGGTGTAGAGATTATCCGAAGAAAGTCCCCTGATAAACTGCGTCAAACTTTGGCAAGAATCGAAGCGCTTGCCTCTTCTTATCGTGCAGATAAAATTGTTTTGGGATATCCGAAGCATATGAACAATACAGAAGGGGAACGCTGCGAAAAAACCAGGGAATTCAAAGCGCATTTGGAGCGGCGGACAAAGCTTCCCGTGGAATTATGGGATGAGCGTCTGACGACGGTTGCGGCAGATAACATTATGACAGAAAGCAGGATCTTTGGCGAAAAACGCAAAGCATATGTGGATGAAATAGCGGCAATGCTGATTTTGCAGGGGTATTTGGATTTTTTAAATATGAAGAAGGAATAATTATGGAAAAGATTACATTTACGGATCCCAAAACACAGGAAGAAACAGAGTTTTTTTGTCTGGAACAGACAAAAATCAATAATCAGAATTATTTACTGGTCACCGAAGACGAGGAAGGTGATTCAGAAGCCTATATTTTAAAAGAAACATGCTCGAAAGAGGAGGAGACTGTGTACGAGATGGTGGACGAGGACGATGAACTGGAAGCCATTGGCAAGGTCTTTGCGGAATTGATCGATGATGTTGATTTGGAATATTGAGCGTATGGAAAAAGAACGGAGGTAATTTTTTGAAACAGAAAACAACAGAACATGGAAAGCTAAAGATCATTCCATTAGGAGGGTTAGAGCAGATTGGAATGAATATTACTGCCTTTGAATACGAAGACAGTATTATTGTCGTGGATTGCGGATTGTCATTTCCGGAGGACGATATGCTGGGAATCGATCTGGTTATCCCGGATATTACGTATTTGAGGGATCATATTGATAAAGTAAAGGGCTTTTTTATCACACACGGGCATGAGGATCATATCGGTGCTATTCCCTATGTGCTGAAAGAAATTAATGTGCCGATTTATGCCACGAAGCTGACAATCGGCATTATCGATCATAAATTAAGAGAACACAACATGATTTCCAAAGTAAAGCGGAAGGTTGTAAAATACGGACAGCATATTAATCTCGGGAATTTCAGAGTGGAGTTTATCAAGACCAACCACAGTATTCAGGATGCGGCGGCGCTTGCCATCTATTCCCCGGCAGGCATTGTGGTTCATACCGGAGATTTTAAGGTAGACTATACGCCGGTATTTGGAGACGCCATCGATCTGGCAAGGCTGGGTGAGATCGGCAAGAAAGGCGTTCTGGCGCTGATGTGCGACAGTACGAATGCGGAACGTCCGGGATTTACCATGTCAGAGAAATCCGTGGGCAGAACCTTTGACAATATATTTTCAGAGCACAGGAATTCCAGAATTATCATAGCTACCTTTGCATCTAACGTAGACCGTGTGCAGCAGATTATCAATTCCGCCTGCAAGTACGGCAGAAAGGTTGTGGTAGAAGGACGGAGTATGGTCAATATTATTTCTACGGCAACAGAGCTTGGTTATCTGGATATTCCGGACAATACGCTGATTGATGTGGAGCATTTGAAAAATTATCCGGATGAACAGACGGTGCTGATTACCACGGGAAGCCAGGGAGAATCCATGGCGGCATTATCCCGCATGGCCTCCGGAATGCATAAGAAAATTACGATTAAACCAAGAGACACGATTATTTTCAGTTCGAATCCCATACCGGGCAATGAAAAAGCCGTATCCAATGTGATCAACGAACTGTTTATGAAGGGGGCAGATGTGATCTTTCAGGATGCACATGTGTCGGGACATGCCTGTCAGGAGGATATTAAGCTGATCTATTCCCTGGTCCGCCCGAAATATGCAATTCCGGTGCATGGCGAATACCGTCATCTGATGGCCCAGAAAAAGGTGGCAGAAGAATTAGGCTATGACAAAGAAAATATTTTTATCCTTTCCTCCGGGGATGTGTTAGAATTAAATGAGGATTCGGCTGCAGTCACCGGACATGTCCAGGTGGGCAATGTTATGGTTGACGGACTCGGCGTCGGAGATGTGGGGAATATTGTACTCAGGGACAGACAGCATCTGGCGGAAGAAGGAATTATTATTGTCGTACTGACCTTAGAGGCCGGTTCCGGACAGCTGCTTGCAGGACCGGATATTGTATCAAGAGGATTTGTGTATGTCAGAGGCTCAGAGAGCCTTATGGATGAGGCAAAGCAGGTATTAGACGGTACGATGCAGCAGATGATCGACAAAAATGTCACAGACTGGGGCAGGATTAAAACAGAGATCAGGGATTCTCTGGGAGAATTTGTCTGGAGAGAAACGAAAAGAAGGCCGATGATCATACCGATTATTATGGAGGTATAGGCATGAATCAGATAAAAAAAGCCCTGGGGGATCTGATTGCTGCGATTGAAACCTGTGAGGAATACGAACGGTATCTGGCAGCAAAGAAGGAAATCGAAAAGTATCCCCTCTTAAAGAAAAAAGCGGATGAATTTCGCAGGCTGAAATTTGAAATGCAGGGCAGCGACGCAGATATTTTTGAAAAGACAGATCAGCTGCGGAAGGAGCATGCAGAAGTAAACAGCAATCCTGTTGTCTGGGAATACCTGACAGCTGAAAATGTATTCTGCCGGATTTTGCGGCAGATCAACTGGCGTTTGTTAGAGAATCTTGATTTTGATATCGGAACAGAGGATACTGCCGATTGAAGTCAGCGCAGGCTGCAGGAAAAGCAAAAGGACGGAGGAAGAGATGAATGCCAACAAAATTATTCTAAAAATTGTGAGTATCAGTTTTTCTGTTTTAATTCTGATATTGCTGGCGGCAGGCATATACCAGGGAGGCAGGAAGGTGTACAGCTTTGGCTATCGCGTTTTTACGGAATCTCCGGTAGATTTGCCGGAAGAGGGAGAGGACAAGGTGGTACAGGTGACATCTCAGATGGGAGCAAAGGACATAGGAGAGCTTTTGGAAAAGAAAGGATTGATCCGGGATGCGAACTTATTTGTACTGCAGCTGAAGCTTTCCTCGTATTCTAAGGAGCTCAAAGCAGGTACCTATACGCTTTCCACCTCTATGACAGCGCATGAGATGATGCAGGTCATGTCTGCAGAGGAACTGGAAGATACCGAAACGGAAGAATAGGACGGAAAGGGATATGATCGTAGAAGAACGTCTGGTGACATATATCAATTCCTTAGATTCCGGTAATACAGAGCTGTTAGAACATATAGAAAGAAAAGCACTGGAAGCATATGTTCCTGTGATCCGAAAAGAGACACAGCAGTTTTTGAAGCTGCTTATGGCGATGAAACAGCCGAAGCGGATTCTGGAAATCGGAACAGCAGTAGGGTTTTCGGCCCTTCTTATGGCAGAATATAACCCGGTTTCCTGTGAAATTGTTACCATAGAAAATTATGCAAAGAGAATCCCCGTTGCCAGAGAGAATTTTAAAGAGGCAGGAAGGGAAAGGCAGATTACATTGTTGGAAGGGGATGCACAGCAGATACTTCCCACGTTACGGGAACCCTTTGATTTTATATTTATGGATGCTGCAAAAGGACAGTACATTTATTTTCTGCCGGAATTGATCCGTCTTTTAAAAAAAGACGGTACGCTGGTATCCGATAATGTACTTCAGGATGGGGATATCCAACCAATCCAAATTTCACAAACTGCATTAATGCCAGCCATTTTTCATCCGATATACTTATATTAAATATACCTAACACAGATTTTATTATACTGTATGCAATATTGTTAAAAATCTGCCACAGCTTCCTTAATATTTTTACCATGTTTACTCCTTTACATCCAAAACGCAATTAAATGCTGCATTGTATAATACAATTCCGGATTTTCTGTCTGAACAGGATTTTCAGTATGCGCAAATATACTCAAAAACGCAAAAACTAACGTTATCACAGACAATATAAGTGTTAATTTTATAACATTGTTTTTTACATAAGCATTGCTCATATGCTTATCATAAAGAGCAAATATCGTTATAGATGACACAAGCATCATAAGCCACACAAAATCTGAAAAATATCTTGTCAAAAGTCCGGCCATCTGCGTATCTAAAACTGCCAGCACCACTGCCATTATCACTGAAAGATATACCATTCTGTATGCGCGTTTATCTTCAAAAAGCTTTTTCTGTGTTGCGCCAAATATACCGACTATCAATATTGGATAAAGCATGAGAACTCCGCCCATGAGCTTTTCGGTAAGCGTCAACCCCTGATATACCGTCGCGGAACCAAAATCATGTATAAACGGGAAAACGGCGTTCATTTGAAGAGGCTGCAAAAAATATGTGAATATTCCAAGTCCTGTTCTACCTAATACAAATCCCCTATGTGTCATATCATTAGTTGTAAGATTGTAATTTGCGCCGAAATCAAAAGGTGAGCCAAAACGCGCAAAATTGTACCACATCAGAAGCAAACCAACCACAGCAAACGGTAAACACACCGCAACTGTCTGTTTTATACTGTTTTTAGAAAACAATGTACGTGTTTTAAAAGCATAATTCCAGAAAAATATAACTCCCAATACAGCAGTCACAAGAAACTGCGGACGACATCCTGCCGTTAACGCAACAAAAACTGAACCAACAGCAAGACGTTTTGATGAAAGCACTGTTTTCCCTTTCTTATTCTGTTTTTCAGCTGACAGCCAGAGTGCCAGTCCCCATACAGCAAACATAAGAGCCGAAAGACTTGGCACCATGTAAAAATCTGGCTTATATATCGTATACGCAATACCGGAAGCTGCCGAAAATACAACTGATAACAGCAAATATATTGCAAACGGTGTGTTTTTATACCACTTTTTAATAATTTCCCAAAGGAGAAGCAATATCCCAATCATTGTTATAATTCCAAAAATATACAGCGCAATGTGATTAGGCATGTCCTGTCCTGTCATTACATTGTACGGCAAATACAATATTAACGCGGGCACTATTCCAAAATAACAATAATATTTTCCGTTATAGTACGCGTGGTCCCATTTATAGGACACT
>CANODN010000164.1 GCA_947564765.1 uncultured Roseburia sp.
TGGGGCCATTTTATGGGATTTCCGTAAAATGGCTTCTTTTTTTGTAAAAATAAATTTTTCTTTTTTCACCGATTTTCACTTTCTCAAAATGTGTACTTTATGCGACACTACCGAGAAATAAAATATAGAAATATATATTTATAATGTACTGCTTTTTATGAAATGTGTCAAGCAGCTTCACCTTAACAGAATTATCACAGCGGCAAGCAAATTTCATTTTCCTTTTGCCAAAACTAGTGAATAAAATGTAAATATGTTATACTTTCTTTAGTTCACCTCGAACCCCTGTATATATTGCAAACTACATATCCTCTCCGGGCATCCCAATATGACACACTCCTGCGGAGCGGTCGCTTAAGGTATACCCTCCGGGTATCCCAATATGACACGCTCCTGCGGAGCGGTCGCTTAAGGTATACAAGCATATAAAATTACGAGGAGGCACTATGAAATACCAAATTACCATGAATGATGAGGATTATCTCCAGCTTAATATTTTCTATACATACCACACACAGAGAGGAAAGCGCGTCCATCGTACGCAAATGCTTTTGTTTCTGTTTTTCTCTGCCATAATTATTCTGATGAGATTCCTTTCCGGTACAGAACCCTGCCGTATTTTGTCGATATCCATTTTTCTGGTCACGGTATTTGTCATTTTGTTTCTGAGGACTCCGAAAATGCTGGAAAAAAGGCTGCGCAAAAGGCTCAAGCGTATCCAAAAAGACGGAAAACTGCCGTATCATGTCCAGGCGGAAATCGAATTCCAGGATTCTATGATTACGAAACGGCATGCACAGGGAGAATTGCGCCTGAAATACGAAGATCTCGATCACGTTTACTTTACAAAAGATTATATCTATATCTTTTTTACAGCAATAAACGCACTTGTAATTCCTTATCGCTGCCTGGGCGCAGAAAAAGAACGCGTCATCCGGTATCTTGTGGAAAAGAGGCCCGATGCATGGCATAATACCGTTTAAATAAAGGTTTCCAATCCTTTTATCCTATGCCATAAATTATTGTATAGAAAAAAACAGACACATATGTTATAATCGACATGCAATAAAAAACAGTATCATTCATAGAGGCTCTCTTGCTGCTGCCTCTATAAAATATCAGGAGGAAAATGCGATGAAATTTTATATTTGCGAACATTGCGGAAATATCATTGAAATGGTGAAGGATGTAGGCGTTCCCATCATGTGCTGCGGCCAGAAGATGACGGAGCTTATTCCCGGCACATCTGACGGTGCGGTAGAGAAACATGTTCCGGTTGTCACAGTTGACGGAAACAAGGTCAGCGTAGCAGTCGGTGAAGCAGAACATCCCATGGTTGACGCACATTATATCGAGTGGGTTGCCCTCGAGACATCTGCCGGAGTTCAGAGAAAAGCATTAAAACCGGAACAGGCTCCTGCAATAGAATTTACTTTAGCCGACGGCGAATCTGTAACAGCCGTATATGCATACTGCAATCTGCACGGCCTGTGGAAAGCATAAGCAAATCAAAACTTTTAAAACTCATATAACCTGTATAACAGGGGGTGTCTGCGACACCCCCTGTTTCACTTTATTCCAATCCTCTTAACAGATTGATCATCTCAATCGCTCCCGTCGCACAATCAAAGCCCTTATTTCCTGCCTTGCTTCCGGCACGTTCAATTGCCTGCTCAATGTTGTCCGTCGTCAGCACGCCAAACATCACCGGAACCCCTGTCTGCAGAGAAACCTGGGCAATTCCCTTTGATACTTCGGCGCACACATAATCATAATGTGTCGTCGCGCCCCGGATCACTGCTCCGAGACAGATAATGGCATCATATTTTCCGCTCTTTGCCATTTTCTGTGCAATCAACGGAATCTCAAATGCTCCCGGCACCCATGCCACGTCAATCTGATTTTCTTCGACTTCATGCCTCTTCAGACCGTCAATCGCTCCGCCTAACAGCTTAGATGTGATAAATTCATTAAACCTCGCTGCCACAATTCCGATTTTAACATTTTTCGCTACTACATTTCCTTCAAATACATTCATCTCTCTATCTCCTTTTCTATCCCTTTTGCGTCATTTCGCACAATCCTTTTAAAAAGACGTTCCCTGATAATCTAACATATGTCCCATTTTCTTCTGCTTTGTCCGCATATAATACGAATCAAAGGGCGTCAGCTCCATTTGAATTGGTACACGTTTTTCAATACTTAACCCAAATTCTGACAGCCCGTCTATTTTCTTCGGATTATTGGTTAAAAGTCTGAGACTCTTTGCTCCCAGATCCCTTAAAATCTGCGCCCCTATGTAATATTCCCGCAGATCCTCCGCAAAGCCCAGAGCCAGATTCGCTTCTACCGTGTCCATTCCCTTATCCTGCAGCTCATACGCCCTCAGCTTATTGATCAGGCCGATTCCCCTGCCCTCCTGCCGCAGATATAAAAGCACGCCTCTTCCTTCTGCTTCAATCTGCTGCATCGCCGACTGCAACTGCTGTCCGCAGTCGCATTTCATGGAACCGAAGGCATCTCCGGTGAGACATTCGGAATGTACCCGGCACAAAAGGCTCTCTCCGTCTCCGATTTCTCCTTTTACCAGCGCTACATGATGTTCGCCGTTTAGCTTATTGACATAACCATGGGCAATAAATTCTCCGAAGCGGGTCGGCATTTTCGTTACGGCAACCTCTTCCACCAGTTTTTCGTGCACCTTCCGGTATTCTTTTAATGACTGAATGGTAATCATTTTGATCTGAAATTTTTCTGCAAGCTCCATAAGCTCTTTCGTGCGCATCATGGTACCGTCCTCACGCATAATCTCACAGCAAAGCCCGCATTCCTTTAAACCTGCCAGACGCATCAAATCCACCGTTGCTTCCGTATGTCCCTCCCGTTCCAATACGCCGTTTTTCTTTGCCAGAAGGGGAAACATATGTCCCGGCCTGCGGAAATCCTCCGGTCTTGCAGTTTCATCCACGCATTTTCTTGCGGTGATTCCCCTCTCTTTCGCAGAAATTCCTGTAGTTGTCTCTACGGCGTCAATAGACACGGTAAAGGCGGTTTCGTGATTATCCGTATTGTTGGATACCATTTGGGGCAGCATCAGTTTTTCCACCAAAGACTGTCCCATAGGCATACAGATCAATCCTTTACCGTGTACTGCCATAAAATTCACGTTTTCCGTGGTGGCAAATTCGGCGGCACAGATAAAATCGCCCTCGTTTTCCCTGTCTTCATCATCTGTCACAAGTATGATTTTTCCGTTTTTCAAATCCGAAAGGGCAGACTCTACCGTATCAAACATAGATCTCTCTGACTGTTCACTGCATTCTGTTTCTCTTGCATACTCTTTTAACACATCCACATTATAACCTCCTCTTAAAATCCTGCCCGAAGCAAAAACTCCTTCGTCAGCGTTGTTTCTTTAGCTGTATCCTGCTTTCCCGTTTGTTCAAAAGAAAGCAGCCTTTCTACATATTTGCCTATGATATCATTTTCCAGATTGACTATAGAGCCTTTTCTTTTTTCGCCCAATATTGTTTCCTTTAACGTATGGGGAATTACGGATACCTCAAATCGTTCCCTTTGTACCATGGTAACGGTAAGGCTGATTCCATCTATGGCGATAGAACCTTTTTCCACAATCCCTCTGGTAATATCCGGCTGTGTTCTGATTTGATAGCGAATAGCGTTGCCGTCCTTTGTGATATTCTCTACCGTTCCCGTTCCATCAATATGTCCCGATACAATATGTCCGCCGAAACGTCCGTCCGCTGCCATAGCCCGTTCCAAATTGACGCCGCTGCCGGGTCTTAACGTGCCGAGAGCGCTCCGTTTTAAAGTCTCCGGCATAACATCTGCCGTAAACTCCCGGCTACCCAGCTCTGTAACGGTCAAACATACGCCGTTTACCGCAATGCTGTCTCCGATTTTTGTTCCTTCCAGAACTTTTTTCGCCTGAATGTGAAGTTTTCCAGGTTCTGTGCGAAGAAGCTTTCCGGTTTCCTCTATGATTCCTGTAAACATGATTCCACCTCCCACTCAACCAAAATATCTTCTCCGATTTGTTCTATGCGCGGTCTGTGGAGAGAAAAAGCATCCTTCGGCAATTCCACTCCTTCCCCGGCAACCGGGGTTTTTGCACCGATACCGCCAAAGAGTTTCGGCGCGATATACATATCCAAAGCCTGTACAATCCCGCTTTGCAATGCACTGTAATTAAGCATTGCACCGCCTTCCAAAAGAATGCTGTCTATTCCAAGCCCTCCCAGCTTTTTCATTAAAATCTGCAAATCGATATGATCTTTTTCCAGGGGAATCTGCAAAACCCTGCAGCCGCGTTCCGTATAAGGCCGTATGGCCTCTTCGTCTTTCACTGCCGTTGCCAGAATGACAGGCACATCTTTTGCAGTTTTTACAATCTCTGCCGTAAGGGGCGTCCGAAGATTTGTATCACAGATAATACGAATCGGACTTTTCATTCCCTCCAGCCTGCAGGTTAAGCTGGGATCATCGGCAAGCACAGTTCCTACGCCTGCCATAATTCCCATGTATTTGTGACGGCTTTCGTGTACCCGTTTTCTTGCCGCCTCTCCGGTAATCCATTTCGAGGCTCCGGTTCTGGTAGCTATTTTTCCGTCAGCAGTCATGGCGTATTTCATCACAACGTAAGGCGTTTTATGGCGGATATAATGGAAAAAGACTTTGTTTAACGATAAACACGCTTCTTCACAAATACCCGTTTCTACTTCAATTCCCTGCTGTTTTAAAATTTCTGCGCCTTTGCCTGCCACCAGAGGGTTGGGGTCCATGGAACCGATATACACTTTCTGAATACCGCTTTCTATGATAATCTCCGTACAGGGCGGCGTCTTGCCGTAATGACAGCATGGCTCTAACGTAACATAAAGTTCGGCGCCCTTCATATCTTCTTTGCAGTTTAATATCGCATTTCGTTCCGCATGGTATTCTCCGTATCTGTGATGATAATCTTTATTTAAAATACGGCCATCCTTTACAATCACAGCGCCTACCATGGGATTGGGATTGGTAAAGCCTTCGCCTTTTTTGGCTTCTTCCATTGCAAGTCTCATGTAATCTTCTGAATGCATAACTCACTTCCTTTCCATTTCAAACCTCCTTCTTATACGCTTCATTTTCAACCTGCCAAAA
>CANODN010000165.1 GCA_947564765.1 uncultured Roseburia sp.
TTGATTGAAAGCGAAAAACATGTGAATGTTTACATGATTCGTCCTGAGGGAAATGTATGAGCCGGTTTTTATTGTTGTTTTGTATCCGGAAGAAAGATGAAAATCAGGTTTCATCAGCTGCGCTTCAGGTTGTCAATTCCGGTGCGGTTAATGGCTGCAGTCAGTGCGTTGATAGAAGCTTTGATAATATCCTCATCCATGCCGACACCCCAGATCAGCTTGTCATGGGAGGTAATTCCTACGTAAGCCAGAGCCTTTGAAGAAGAACCGCGGGAGAGTGCATGCTCCGTGTATTCGGTCAGTTCGTATGTGATATTGAAATGCTTTTTGATAGCGATGCTGACAGCGTCCAGACGTCCGTTGCCCTTTGCAGTGACGACGTCGGTCGTACCATCGTTGGAAGTAATGGTAACAGTTGCTTCAATTCCGTTATTCTGTATAAAGTGGCATTCCGGAACATGGAATGAGCTTGCAATGTTGCGGTAGGTTTCTTTGAAAATCTGATAAATCCGTTTGGCATCCAATTCGCTGTGTTCTTTGTCAGAAACATCCTTGACAAGATAGCCGAATTCTTCTTTCATCCTGTCCGGAAGGGAAATGCCATACGCCTGCTTTAATACATAGCTTACGCCGCCTTTGCCGGACTGGCTGTTAATTCGGATGACGTCGGAATCATAGGTGCGTCCCACATCTTTCGGATCAATGGGGAGATATGGAACGGTCCAGTGAGGATCTTCTCCGGAGGAATGGACAGTCATACCTTTTGAAATAGCATCCTGATGGGAACCGGAAAATGCAGTAAACACCAGATCCCCTGCGTAGGGTTGACGCATGGAAACCTCCATATTGGTCAGTTCTTCATAAGTATTACGGATATCCTTCATATTGTGAAAGTTCAATTCCGGATCTACACCCAGGGAGTACATATTCATAGCCAATGTAACGATATCTACATTTCCGGTGCGTTCACCGTTGCCGAATAACGTACCCTCAATCCGGTCTGCGCCTGCCAGTAAGCCAAGCTCGGCATCGCTGATGCCGCTTCCCCTGTCATTATGAGGATGCAGGGAGATCAGAACACTGTCTCTGTACTTCAGATTTTTATTAAAATATTCAATCTGGCTGGCAAAAACATGGGGCATGGAATATTGTACCGTGGAGGGCAGGTTGATAATGGCCTTACGTTCCGGCGTTGGCTGCCAGACATCCAGTACAGCGTTGCAAACCTCCAATGCATAATCCATTTCCGTTCCGGTAAAGCTCTCCGGAGAGTATTCAAAGGAGATATTTCCTTTTTCATTTTTGGATAAATCGTAAACGAGCTTTGCACCGTCTACGGCAATCTGCTTAATCTCTTCTTTGGACTTTTTAAATACCTGCTCCCGCTGGGCAACAGAGGTGGAATTGTACACATGTACAATGACATTGGGTGCGCCGTCAATGGCTTCAAAGGTACGTTTGATAATATGTTCTCTGGCCTGGGTAAGTACCTGTACCGTAACATCGTCCGGAATCATATTCCGTTCGATAATTGCGCGCAAAAATTGGTATTCCGTTTCCGAAGCGGCCGGAAAACCGACTTCAATATGCTTGAATCCGATATCTACAAGCATCTGGTAAAATTTAATTTTCTCTTCCAGATTCATGGGCTCGATCAGAGCCTGGTTTCCATCCCGAAGATCCACACTGCACCAGATCGGAGCCTTTTCGACCGAATCTTTTCTGGCCCAGTCATAGCAGTCCTCAGGCGGCATAAAATACATCTTTCGATACTTTTCAAATCCCTTCATGTTTGAATTCCTCTCTTTCTGAAATTTGTCCGAATTGCCCATATATCCTGTACGGCATGGGCATGCTTTGGTCAGGCGGAGCTTTACAGAAATAAAAAAAGCCCTCCGCCTCTATAACAAATACTTAGAGACGTAAGACATCTTACGCGGTACCACTCTAATTCATGAAAAAATCATGCACTCTATCGGTACGGGACAATCAAGTCCTTATACCTTTCCCTTATAACGGTGGGCCTCCGTCTGCGCCTACTCTTTCTGGTTTAAAAATTTCGGGCAGCAACTCCAAGGTGAGTTCTCTGTTCCTCATCTGCTGTCTCGCAGCGCCCGGCAGCTCTCTGAAATCTGACAGAACAGGTACTATTCCTTTTCTTCGTCTTTTACGATTTTTATCATAACACATTTATTTGCGAAGGTAAAGAGGAAAAATGTCTGACTTTTTGGCGTATTGCGGAATTTTTGAAGAATATGTTATAATTTAAGCCTGCAAAGCAGATGGTTATGCAGGAAAGAATAGAAAAGGATGGTAGGATGGATGAAAAAAGGAAAAATCAGACAATCGATCAGTATTTTTATGGCGGTAGCATTGTGTTTCGGGGCTTTTTGGAATGTCCCGGGTACGGTGTATGCAGCAGAGGCAGAGAATGCGATAGAGAAAACAGTGAATCAGGCATACCTTTCATTGCCGTCCAGCTGGTCTGAAACAGTATATTGCTATGCGTATGATTCGGAGACAGAAAAGATCAATAACGGTGAATGGCCGGGTGTGAAAATGGAAAAAGATGACGTTACGGGATATTTTGTCTATGAAATTCCGGAAAATATCGAAAAGCCGAGAGTTATATTTTATAATTCTGACGTCAACAGATATCCGGCAGATATGGAAAAGGGATTCCTATTTGAAACGGACGGTAAATGGCTCTTTAAAGACAATAAGTGGGAGAAATATCAGCTGCCGGTTCAGATATCCTTTGCAGAAGAAAGCGTTTCATATCGTTATGACGGAGCAGAAAAGAAACCGGCGGTCATTGTAACAGAGGGTACGAAAACACTGACGGAAAATACAGAGTATAAACTGCGTTATGAGAATAATATCAATGCCTGTGCCGATGGAGTCGGAGAGGAAGAAATGCCTGCTGTCATTGTTACCGGTATCGGTGCTTATGCCGACAGGATGCCTGTGAATAACAGACTGACCTTTTTTATAGAAAAAGCGGAAAAACCCGGGAATGCTCCGGCAGATACGATGAAGCTGCCGGAAGGAACTGCAGTAAAAGATGTGCCGCTGCCGGAAGACTGGGAATGGGTACAGTCGGATTTGGGGAAAAATATTCATGAGAACCAGACGATTGTGGCAACTGCCGTTTATCATGGGACAGATCGGGAAAATTATAAGGCAGTAACGGTAACTGTGCAGTTAACAGGAAATCCATGTGAGCATATTGGAGGAACAGCTACCTGTATTTCCGGAGCAGAATGTGAAAAATGCGGCAGAGTATACGGTGAAATTGATAGTACAAACCATAAAAATATAACAATCCGTAATCAGAAAGAGGCGGACAGTACTCAGGATGGATATACGGGAGATACCGTATGTATCGATTGCGGAACTGTGATTTCTTACGGAAAGCTGATTCCAAAAACCGGAGGAGGAGATGAGATTTTAGAAGCGGGTGAGATTGTAACAGATACAGCGTCAAAGGCAGTTTATAAAATTACCCGGACAGGTTCTAAAGGAAATACGGTGGAATATGTTGCGCCTGCCGGTAATGCCGCTGTTGTAAAAATTCCGGAAACAATTCTTGTAAAAGGAAACTACTGTAAAGTAACAGCAATCGGCGACGGTGCATTTTTGAATAATAAGACGCTTAAAATGCTGGAAATGAGCGATAGCATTCAGACAATCGGTAAAAAAGCATTTTATAAATGCAGCAGATTGACCAGGATTAAGATTTCTTCCAGTGTGAACAAGATTGGCAGCAAGGCATTTTTCGGATGCAGGAATCTGAAAAAAATTGTCATTGCAACAAACAGTCTGACAAATAAGAGCATTGGCAGTAAAGCATTCAAAGGAATCGCAGCCAAAGCAGTCATTCAGGTGCCGAAGAAAAAGCTGTCTGCATATAAAAAAATTTTGAGGAAAAAAGGCGTGGGTACAAAGGTGAAAATCAGAAAGTGACAGGAAAAAGAGAAGTGAATGTGTGATTTGCTTCTTCTTGGGGTCAAACACAAAAACAGGGTTTTTGAAATATCCAAAACATCTCAAAAACCCTGTTTTTGCGGATAACAGAACTTGGTTTTATTTAAAACTGACTATATATATACGTAGGCGCTTGCGATATATCCGCTTCTAATTGCTTTGATTTTAAATTGCCAGTCCCATAAAAAAATACAGGACTGGCAACTTTTTACAGATACTTTTTTGCTGCTTCAGGGCTCAGGTTATATTGCTCCTGGATTTTAGTAAGGATTGTCTGTAGTGGGACACCTAAATTTTTTAATATAGAGACAGTTCCCTCAATACCCTGCTCAATACCTTGTTCAATTCCTTTTTCAATATTGATTTGATCTCTCATTAACAGCGTCATATATTCATGCCTCCATTCACGATTCTGTTTTGCTTCTTTTACAGCTTTGTTCAGTTCCTGCACAAAAGTATCATTTGTATTTTTTCCGGCAACATAATCTAAAAATGCTTTCAGCCCATCGTTCACATCTTCCATACAGCCGGCTGCATTCAGAAAGATTTTTACAGTTTCGTCACCCATGGAAATGCAGGGATCTTCTTTGCAGAGATTTTCAAAAGTGTAAATGTGCCGTCCGTATCCAAAAATATCTTTCAGGCAGATAAAGATAATGAAGCTGTGGTTCAGCTTTTGGTATGTCTGTCCTTTATCAATTAACTGTAAATCGATTAAACTTTGATAGTATCTGCTCCTTTTCGGAAGCTCTTTGGTATCGCTTGCCTGCATTTCAATATTGTATACTACATTTTTGTTATCTTTTATATATACGTCAAGCCGGATACTTTTCGCATCAGCATCTGGCTTGATTGCCTTTTGTAATTCTGGATATTCAATATGGTCTATTTTTAAATCCGGAAGGATTCTCTGCAGCAGTTCTTTGCACAGCCTTGGATTTTGCATGACTTTCCCGAATAGAAAGTCATTTGATATTCCCAAACCTTCCCAGTTTGTTTGCGTTGATCCCATTGGTATATTATCCCATTTTCTTTGTTTTATCATGCTTTCTGCACTTATTCAATCAGGACTTAGCCTTAACAGCGGTAAAGAATAAAAACTTTTCGCAGTAAGACAAGAAGATTTCATGCAGGATTTCTCCTGTTGCGTTAAAATTAAAGAAAGA
>CANODN010000166.1 GCA_947564765.1 uncultured Roseburia sp.
CCCAGAATCCGGTCATCCGAATAGATAATCATCCCTGTCATCTCTCCTGATTTGTTTGGATGCAAGCCATCCGTATAGGACAGTTTCCAGGATTTGGTCTCCACAACAGTACAATATTTTTTATGGGAAGACGCTACTTTTCTTATGGAAGACGCATGCATCTGCGTAAAAGGAATCATCAGCACAATCTTAGCCTTTGGATGCTTTTTATGGAGCTTGACCACTGCTTTTTTATATTGCTTTAAGAATGTAGAACTGCCTGTATAAACATCGTTCGTTCCATGTTCAAGCACAATAATGTCCGCATCAAAATTCTCTGCTTTTCTGCTGGAAGTAAATTTGTCAATGGTATTGGACAGATTATTAAAGCATCCCGGCTGAACAATACCGGAACCGCCATAGCCCGCATAATACGGAACGCATTTTAACTGGGAGGCACAATACCATGCATAGCTGTTTGTCGCACTGGTTCCCGCAGGCGTCAGTGCCATATTTAAAGCCCGTACTCCCTGCGTAATACTGTCCCCGTAAAACGCAATCACATCATTCTTCGGTTTGACTGCCGATATCACACCGCCGGCTGTCACCGGTGTAATACTTTTAATTCCTACACCTGCTTCTGCACCCCAGCGATTTTCTTTTTCTGATATAGAATCAATTACTACCCGGACATAATGCGTCTTGTTAGCGCCGCCCACACTGATCTTCCCTTTGCTGATCAGCTGGCGCTTCATTTTCTTTCCGTCTACGGAATAGGCAAAATAAGGCTTTCCGGCAGATGTATTGGAAACAAATTTGATTTTCACATATTTGGTACCGGTTACCTTAAAGTAAGCAGCACTTCCGTCTGTAACTGTAAAATCATATCTGCCTCCGCCGACGCTTTTTTTAAACCAGCGTCCGGTACAGCCAAAGGTTCCCTTAACATCCTCGTATTTCATTCCATCCGATGTCTTATATGTTCCGTAAGCAACTGTGATATTCCAAAGATACTGCTGTCCGTTCCGGGTCGCCGTAATCTGGGCTTTTCCTTTTTTAAGCGCCGTCACTCTGCCTGACTTGTCCACCGTAACAACCTTTTTATTGCTGCTGGACCAGGATGCACCGGAAGCTCCTCCGCTGATCGTAAGCTTCTGTGTCGTCGCAGGCGTCATCGTCACCTCCGTTGCCGCAGAATTCGCCGTCACTTCTGCCGCCTGCATTTCCCTCTTCTCACCCGGTAAAATAAAAGCCATCACAAAACATGCAAATAAGATACCTGCTCTTTTTCGCCAATTTTGCTTTATCCCTTTCATAACTCACATCTCCTAAAAATTTTATTTAAAAAATAAATATATCGCAACACACGTATTATAACATACAAAAGCCCGTTTTCTCAACCCATTCTTGCCGAAAAATCCAGATTCCCGGCAGGCAGACAGGTAATTGAAAAAAAACTGTGAATCTGCATACATTTCGAGGAAGATATGGTACAATATTCTTGAGATTCATCTATATGGGAGGAGTGATTTGATGATGAAAAAAGAACGAATTGACAGTTTTGACTTTATGAGAAGTATTACCGCATGGATTATTGTAATATATCATTTTGCATGTATGTGCAATGCTGCGCCTCAGCACGGAAATTTTCCGCTGTTTCATACCCATGCCAATGGAGTCTGGGGTGAAAATACCAGTGTAAATATTTTCTTTATGCTTTCGGGCGCGTCTTTGTACTACAATCATGCCAGTCTTAAAATTTCTTCTCTGAAGAACTATTATTGGAGCCGGTTCAAAGGCCTGTTCCCCATGTTTTATATGATATGGTTTTTCCTTTATTATCAGAGAGCCGTAAGTGCCGGAAATCTCTTTTATAACGGCAGTCCAAAATATATGCTGCTGACGCTTGGAGGCATGGACGGCTACCTTTCTTACCGCTATCCCCAGAACTATTACTTTATCGGAGAATGGTTTTTAGGCGCCCTGGTATGCCTTTATCTGCTCTACCCCATTCTTACCTGGTGCATGAAGCACTGTAAGATTCTGACTACTCTTTTTCTGGGAGGCGCAACACTGGCCCTCCACTGGCCCGTGCCTTATTTTATCATTCAAAGAGAACGCAACCTGCTGGTATGCCTCTTCGCCTTCTGGCTTGGCATGCTCTTTATGGAATACCGGAGCCTTCTGAACTTAAAATGGATAACCCCACTGTTTGGCGGTATTGCTCTGATACTCATTTTTATAAAAGTTCCCATAGATCCTTACCTGTGCGCACAGATGATCTCCATCGGGTTATTCCTGCTGTTTTATTCTGCCGGCGTTTACCTTATGAAGTTTGAAAAAATCAAACCATTTTTCCAGTATACAGGTAAAATTTCCTATGCCATTTTTCTGCTGCAGCACGTTGTTATGGGACAGGTCATCGGCCTCTTTTCCCAATACGAACTGACCATTCCCCAAGAGACAGGTATCCTGATCGTTACGTTTCTGCTGATCTATCTGTTCTCTGATATTTGTGTACGGCTCAATCAGATCATGGTTCATTCCCGATGGTTTACGAAAATTGAAAGCTTCGTCCTAAACGCTCCCGATTTCCGAAAGATTCACGATCACTCCGGCAATCGCGCACAGGAAAAATGATACTTTCATCACCTCATACAATCCGGCATGTTTCTGTAAAAGTTTTCTGTTCTTTAAAATAAGACAGATGCCGCTGATACCAAGAAGCATATACAGATAGAAAAAGGTTCTCTCCTGAGACACATAGATTGTAGGGGTAAATCCCATAATCACTCTGGTAGCCAGGCTCAGGGCCAAAAGAATTCCCTGTCCAAACAGCTCAAAAACACTTTCACAGACAACTGTGACCGATATCAGCATACAGCCAATCAATGCCAGATACAAAACCGTCGGCAGATAATTGGCTGCTATCTGATAATTATTGCCCCGGATCAGAGGATTGTTTTTCATCAATTTGAAAAATTCCGGAAAATAATTCTCCAGCACATTCCAAAATCCCACCATACACAGATTAAAGACCGGCGGAAACAACGCTGCCAGACGGTATTTGATATCTTTTGTTTTCAAAAACACAAAAACTGCCAGCAGACTGACATAACATAGATAAATCAGATTTCCGGATACGGTCAGATGGTGCATCGTATCTCCAAATCCCATACTCAGCTTGTCAAGCAGATGAAATGATCCAAAATTCGGCATCCAGTTGATAATCTCCTGGCTCTTTCTTGCCGCATTTCCCGGACAGGCCAGAATAAAAATAAACTCTGCAGCCGCAATTACCAATCCAATCAATGCGCTTCCGTAAATTCGTACAGAAGTCTTTTCCAAAACACAATATAAAACAGCACATAAGTTTATAGTCAAAAGTACGGCCGCCATTTGTTCCATATTAGCGCCGTAAAGGGCTGCCGCAGCATAGAGCGGCCACAGAAAAACGGGCGTGCTTTGTTTGTAAAAGGCTCTCACTGTTCCATGAAGGGAAAATACACCTAATGCCAAGGGCCATGTATAATTGACGCTGGTGGCAATCCAGCCTGCTGTCCGAAGATCCCACATCGGATAGATCAGCAGAAATCCTGTAACAAGAACAGATACGGTTTTCCTCTGCTCCTTTGGAAACAGCCAGATCATGGACCAGGCCAAAAACACCCAGCAGACACTGTCTAATATCTTCCATAAGAAAATATTCCTGGAAACCAGCACTAAAACAGCTTCGATCAAAAGTCTGGAAGACCATGTTTCATAACGGGTAATCAGGTACTCCTTCATAGAAAGTGTATCCAGCTGATGACGAAAAAACCACATGGCATCCGACGCCTCCGGCTCCCGCATTATCATATGATATACGATCTGGACCACCGCAAAGATCCAGATTGCCAAAAATTCTTTTCGTGTCATATAATCTATAAAAGCTTTTCCCTTGTTTTTCATCATCTTCTCCTGATCTGACATACCATGCCGCACACTAATAATATATTACTTCGTCTGTTTGAATCAGCTTATTACTTCCATTTCCCCGATACCAGATACACAGCCTGCATCCACTGGGAATTTTCTTCTGCAGCACCGTTGACTTAAATTGCGCATAATCATAATTGCAGCCGTCATCTGCATTTTTCGTCAGCTTTGTTCGTTTGGTATTTTCGGTAGGGAGCCTGTAATAAAGATCTGTAGTCGGATCATGCGCCAAAAGCACCGTATTCGCTGTCAGAAGGCTTACTCCCGGTTCATAAGCATATCCCTGTATTTCTATATAATCATACTTACTGCTGATCTTTGATACTTTATATTTCATATTCTCTGTATTCCTGTCACAGCCGGATACATCTGCCATAACTACTCTTTGATTGACAAAAAACAGCAAAAACAGATACACTGCTGCAAACAAAACAAATGCCAAAAGCAACACCTTTCCCATTTTTGCTTTGTCATAGGAACGATTCATACTACACCTCTATTATTCTTATAATTTGTCCTCAGCCTTACAGATATCACTTAGAAAACATTCCGCACATTTGGGGCTTCTGGCAGAACAAATGCTCCTTCCAAAAGTAATGATCTGTATATTGTAAAGAATCCAGTGATCTTTCGGAAGCACCTTCATCAAATCCATTTCCACCTTAACAGGATCATCGTTTTTGGTAAATCCCAATCGCTTTGAAATCCTCTTCACATGAGTATCTACCACAATACTTGGATCGTTATAAATATTCCCCCGTATCACATTGGCCGTCTTACGTCCCACACCGGCTAACGCCGTCAGTTCCTCTAAGGTACGGGGCAGTTCTCCATGGTATTTCTCCACCAGAGTCTTCGCACAGGAAATGATATTCTTAGCTTTATTATGATAAAAGCCGGTAGAATGAATATCCTGCTCCAGTTCCTCCAAATCGGCGTTTGCAAATTTTTCCAGAGTGTCGTATTTCACAAATAAATCCTTTGTTACAATATTTACTCTGGCATCCGTACACTGGGCACTTAGAATTACAGCAATCAAAAGCTGCCATGGCGTTTCATGATTCAGATAGCAGACATATTCCGTTCCGTATGCCGTATCCAGTCTTTTCAAAATCTCATTTGTGCGTTTCCCCACAATCCCAAACAACGAAAGCACCGAACTTGCGGCGTCTCCAATATA